>NZ_LFRO01000027.1:0-1933 GCF_001512385.1 Methanoculleus sp. DTU007
CAATCTCTGTCCCGGCAAGCCACTTGGGGGGGAAGAGACCGACGAGAATTGCGATTTTCATGCTATTCCTATCCCTTCAGGCTTTTTTAGTGACCTTTCTTCCCACAAGAACCATTATATTGCTGAAAGGGTTTTCACCAAATTTCTTTGCCACTTTTTCGACTATTTGATAAGTTTTCAGCCCAACTTTACTGTCAATGGCATTTGGGAGCATTATCAGCCCATCATCCATCCAGAACTCAATTGTTTCGAGTCCTGCCATTTTAAAGAGCGATATCATCTCGGATTTGGATGGTTCACTCTTTTCATACTTTTTCCCCACCACTTTTGAATATATTTTTTGGGGGAGCCTGTATGCGCTGTATCGATTTGGAACTAGTATTATGCAGATTCCATTGTCCTTCAATACCCGGGAAATTTCCTTAATTGTGGCACCCCTATCTACAAACTCAAATAAACCCCAACTGACAACAGCATCAACAGACTTCATCTTAAGTGGAATGCTTTCACAGTCTGCAAAAACAAGATCTAATTGAGGATTTTCTTTTTTCGCATAAGATAACCATTGATAAGCAATGTCTATGCCTATAGTGTTTTCATTGAACTTTCTGACTATTTTTGTCGAACTGCCGGGGCCGCAACCGAGATCCAAAATTCTGCCGTTTTTACAGTATTTTTCGACTGCATTCTCAAAAATGGGTAACCAGTGATGATGTGTGTAGTACTCCCTGGGTGACTTTAGGTACCGGTTTTCATACTCTAACGGATCGACTTCATTGTAGTCCATGTTGGAGGTCTCCTAACACCACGAATTTCTTTCAGAGCATTAACTCGTAGTGATCATTTGATCTTTGAGCAACTTCCTCTTCGATAGGAGGATCATGGTTGATATTATGTATGACATAATAGTT
This sequence comes from Methanoculleus sp. DTU007, assembly GCF_001512385.1. Taxonomy (NCBI): domain Archaea; kingdom Methanobacteriati; phylum Methanobacteriota; class Methanomicrobia; order Methanomicrobiales; family Methanomicrobiaceae; genus Methanoculleus; species Methanoculleus sp. DTU007. The sequence goes on from NZ_LFRO01000027.1 coordinate 912, forward strand.
GAAATTACTGCTCCTTTAATGCCTAGAACCGGTATCAGCACAATGTTTAAAGCAATGTTTGCTATCGCCGTCGATAGGGCTGCATAAGATACCAGTTTCACTCCATCGATCCCAACGGAGCACATTAACCAGTCATAAAACTGATTCACAGGGATTGTTACCGCTAAAAGTACAAATAATAATGTTAGGACTGGATCCAGGTGATAATCCGGTCCATATATTGATAAAATGATGCTGCCAGATATAAGTGCAATTGGAAGCGATGCGATGATAAAAATTATGGATATTTTATTTACTTTATCTAGTAATGCCTTTTTATCACCACAACTCGATGCAAAAGGGAAAAAAGTGGTCACAAAGATCGTTGAAATTAAGAGCAATACTGTTGTAAATGAATAGTAATATGCCCTGTATATGCCCACCTCGGATATTGTTAGATAATAATTGATCATCAGCTTATCGATATTTGAGTAGAGAACGAATGAAATTCCTCCTAAGAGGGAATATATACTGTAATGGTGTAACTTTCTCACCCAACTTTTGTTAAACTTCGGTTTTAAATAATTTCTGAGAATTGCAAGTATAACTCCTCCCATTATACCATATGCGAGCAGCATCGAGAATAACGGAGATTTAAACGAGAGATCCTTACACATCAAGGCGAAGAACAGAAATGTAAAGAACAGGATCGCAGAATGTATTGACATCAGTCGCGAATATGTCCGAAGCATGTGGAGGCTTCTCAGAGTCTCTGTTGTGAGCGTATAGAAAACAAACAGGACGGCGAAGAGTACAGCAAAATAAAACACCTCGCTGGATATCGAGAAGATAGTCATAATCTCCTTTGAAAATATGAAATAAACTAAGAGAGATACAACCGTGAATACAAATACCAGAATGTAAGTCGTTGAGATGATGCGCCGCTGCCTGAGGATATCATCCTTTTCAGCGTTGTACTTAACCATTGCCGTGTGGAAACCGAGCAGCATGGGGATATAGAGGAACATGGCCACTGATTGAAT
>NZ_LFRO01000089.1:0-849 GCF_001512385.1 Methanoculleus sp. DTU007
GGATGCAGTCGTTCTTTTTGGTATCCAGCGGGTTTTGGATAGCAGGACATCCTGACACAAGCCATGGTGATGATAGACGGCCGGAACCACTGGTATATTCTCGTCCCCGGTCCAACCTCTCTTCGTGGCCTCCTTCGACCCCTCGGTCCTCGGGATCTTTCTCTTCGGCCTCGTCGCCGGGATATGCCCCTGCAACAGCGTCCTCTGCCTCGGCCTGATCGGGTATCTGACGAGCCAAAAGACGGATCTCTCCCTTGCCGGGATCCTTCGGCTGACGGTTGCGTTCTCGCTTGGGACCGTCCTCGTCCTCCTTCCTCTCGGAGCAGCCGCGGGCCTGGTCGGCGACTACCTCCTCTTCTTAAACGAGACGGTGGCATGGGGGATCGGCGGGGTTTTGATGATCCTGATGGGGCTGCAACTCCTCCACGTCTACAAACCCCCGATCCGGAGCATCTTCAACCGCTTCCGGGCGCCTCCCTCCTACACGGTCTACGGCGCGTTCGTCCTCGGGCTCTCGTTTGGGGCGATCACGGTGGGGCGCGGGGCGCCGATGCTCCTCGTCGTCCTGACCTACATCGCGCTCTACCAGACCGCTCTCGAAGGTCTCTTTACGGTCTTCGTCTACGGCGTGGGGCTTGCGATCCCCCTCATCGTGATCAGTTCGGTCGGGGGCGCGGCCGGAAAGAAGGTCCGGGAGAAGGCGAGGATGAGCGGGGAGGCCTTCGACCGGGTTGTGGGCGTCGCGATCGTCCTGATCGGGGTCTACTTCCTGTACCTGGCGTTCTTCTGAGGGGTTGCGACCACCCGGAGGGCGGCGTAGAGGACCGTCGCTACGAGGACGCACTCGAG
>NZ_LFRO01000089.1:1004-1183 GCF_001512385.1 Methanoculleus sp. DTU007
GCAACGAGCATTGCCTGCCGCTCTCTCCGGACCGGGACGGTGCCCGAGATGAGCGGGAGCGGTGTCGCGGCCCCCGTGACGGCAAGGGTGACGATTACGAGGATGAAGACCGGAAGGACGGGCTGCAGCGCCGACCCTGGTGTCCCGGAGACGGTCAAGGCGATGCCTGCCCAAGCTGC
>NZ_LFRO01000062.1:0-7739 GCF_001512385.1 Methanoculleus sp. DTU007
GAGTTTGGAAAGATAGCATAACCACCGGTACCTCGATCTCCGGGGATCCAGGCTCGTTTCCACCTAGAGGGCAAGCCGCATCTGCACCGAATCCCGCCCGCCGAACGTTAGATAGCATCCGGCAGCCTTTCCCGGAACCCCGGCCCGCGCCGCAAGGTCAGCAGGGCCGGTAAACGGCTTTTCTTTGCGCAGCAGGAGGATTCTGTCGGCTCTCTTCGGCCCGATGCCTGGTACCCGGAGGAGGTCGCGGCGTGAGGCCAGGTTGACGTTCACCGGACTGCTGCCGTCTGCGAGGACCTCCTTTGGATCACGGTTCGGGAGATAGTCCCCGTCATCAAGGACCGTCCGGAGTTCATCGGGCGTAACCCCATACTCCCGGAGCAGGGAGTCTGCCTGGTACCACCGTCTTGCCCGCCATACGGGGGTATTGGGGCGTGAGGCGAGGGGGGTTCCCGGCAGGGCATGGAACGCCGAGAAGTAGACACGGGAGGGGCGGACCCGCCGATACTGGTCGGCGAGACATGAGAGGATCTCGGCATCGGTCTCACCCGCCGCCCCAAGAACGATCTGGGTGGTATGCCCGCCGGGCTTCTCCTCAGCGATCCAGGCCTGACGTTTCAGGATATCCTGCCTGTAATCCTTCACCCCGGCGATGCACCCGAGTCGGTCGGCGGACGTCGCCTCCAGGTTGATGCTGATCCGGTCCGCCACACGGGCAGCGTCGTGAATGTCCGCCCGGGTGGCGCCGGGGAGGATCTTCAGGTGAAGATAGCCGTCATAGCCCTGCCGCCGCAGGATCTCCCCCGTCTCCACGATCTCGTGCATCACAGAATCGACGTCTCCGGCGATACCGGAACTTAAGAAAAGCCCGCCCACGAGCCCCTCCTGCCAGAGCCCGAGGAAGGTCCTGGCAAGTTCTTCAGGGGTGAACCGGAGCTGCTCTCGCTGCAGGCGGACTGCACAGTAAGCGCAGTCGTAAGCGCAGGTGCCGTGAAGCAACACTTTGAGCATCCGCCCGCATCCGCCAGCCCGCCGGTTGTAGTTGATGACAGGTGCAGCAGAAAGAAGCCTGATCCCCTCCCCGGGACTGCAGAGGTCGAATCGGCCCGCCGCGGTGAGACGGGTAAGTTTCTGCTCCAGTGTCGACATGCAGAAGCATCGGTTCGCAGAATTAAGAGCTTGCCGCGCGGGGTGTGAAAGTGTCGATGAACATCAGGTATGATACGACCGCCAGCGTGGGCGCAGTCCCCCCGCAGGGCTGATACAGTGAGGAATATCCTGGAGAACGGAATAAACATAAACAACAGTTTCTCATTACCACGGAGAGAGACAGAGATGGAGAGTCGACCGGATTACGACGCAGTCGTTATCGGGGGCGGGCCGGCCGGAAGCACTGCGGCGTATCTGCTTGGCCGGTTCGGTCACCGGGTGGCGCTTTTTGAGAGACAGAGGTATCCTCGAGATAAGCTCTGCGCTGGCTGCCTCAGCCAGAAGTCCGTCCGGTTCCTCGAGCGGGTCTATTCCCTGCCGGTTCCCGCCCTCAGGAAGGAAGGACTGCTTGATTTCACCGGGACGGATTATGCCCTCTACATAGGAAGCAACCGTGTCCTCGCCGAAGACCTCGCTGAACCGTTCCACTTCACCCGACGGGAGCGCTACGACACTTACCTCGCCCATAAGGCGGCAGAGGCCGGCGCAGAGATCCACGAAGGCGTCGACGTGACCGCAATCGACCACGTCAACCGTATCGTCACGACCTCAGACGGAGAACAATATACTGCCCGTGCCATCATCGGTGCCGATGGGATCCATAGCCGGGTCCGGCGCTCCCTCCCGGACAGCGCTATCGACCCGGAGCGGTGGAACAAGAACCTCGGCTGGGCCCTGGAACTTGCGATCCCGCGGGAGGAGGCAGAGGTGCGCATGAGCGAAGAAGCGACCATTCGTCTAAGCGACGGTCTTACAACACCGTGCCTCGTTCTTGATGTCTGCCGGTGGGGCTACGGCTGGGTCTTTCCGAACAGAGAAGAGATCATCGTGGGGATCGGGGGGCTGATTGAGAAGAACCGGAGAGGGCTCCCCGATCGTCTCAGGGAATTTTTGAAGGTCGTCGGTCTTTCAGCCTTTGAAGAGCGGAAACCAGCAGGATGGCCCCTGCCGTTCGGCAATTACATCACCTCCCCGGCCTATGAGGGGACACTCCTCGTCGGGGACGCTGGAGGGTTTGCAAGTCCCATCCTCGGCGAAGGGATCTTTTACGCCCACCGGACCGCGGAACTCGCCGCCCACGCCGTTGACCGCCACATCACCACAGGTGCACCGCTCGCCGGGACCTACACCTCCCTCCTCAACCGGCGCCTCATCCCCGAACTCCAGGCGGAGATGAGACTCCGGGACTTCATCTACCGTTGCCTGGATGCCCGGATGTACATACCCCTCGTGGCCTTGATGAGAACGACGCGCAGGCGGGTCATCGACGCAGTGCAGGGGTCCCGATCGTTTCGGAGATTTCGACACGATGAGGATCTCCACACCGCCGTCTGGTGATCGTTTGCCCGGCAGATACCTCTTATCCATCCATATGCTTAATGTGCCGGCTCATGGAGATCTCCTGCCATCCCTCTCTTCATGAAGGCAACACCCGCACGGGAGGATGCCATACTCTGGATCGCACGGCTTGCCTCCTGGCGGGTTTGACAGGGTCTACCTGATGAGATAGGAGAGGTCTCGCGAACGGATGAGAGGTGAGTGCATTGCCCCCAGAAACGGGGGACGTCACCACTTCTCAATCAGGGAGACGAGCATCTTGCGGACCTGGGAGGTCAACTCGCAGTCAGGGTTGATCTCAAGGGCCTTGTCGGCGCATGCAAGCGCGTGGCGGTACATGCCGAGGTGGTAGAGGACGCTGCACTTCATGCTCCATCCGGCAGAGTACCGCGGATCGAGCGAGAGCACCTGGTCGAAACACTCAAGCGCCTTTCGGTACTCTCCGAGTGCGTACAGGGCCCCCCCTTCAGGCTCCAGACCCGGACATTCCCGGGGTCTTCACTGATGGCCCGGTCGTAGCAGGCAATGGCCTCCTCGTGCTGGTGCCGGAGGAAGTGAACATAACCAAGATCGATCCAGGCCGCCACAAAATGGGGATCGATCGAGAGCACTCGTTCGTAACAGGCAACCGCTTCGTCCAGCTGGCGCATTGCAACGAAGATCCCGCTCCGGTTATACCATGCGACGGCCGAGTCAGGGTTGAGCTCCACGGCCCGGTCATAGCAGGCAAGCGCCTCCTCAAACCTGTTGCGGCGTCGGTGCAACATCCCCCGTGAGACCCAGGCCGGAGCAAATTCCGGATCAATCTCAAGGGCTTTCTCCCAGCAGGCCAGAGCATCCTGATCCCGGCCGAGGAGATCAAGGAAGACGCCTTTGTTATTCCACATCTTCACGTTTGTCGGATCTTCTTCGAGCACTCTGTCAAAGCAACCTATAGCCTCAGTGAACCGTCCCTGCTGTGCGAGGGAGACGGCTTTTCTGCTCACCTCAGTATCTGTTTCGGGCCTCTCCCGGTCATCGGGATCGCATCTTCCAAAAAGTCTGTCTGTGATGCCCATTCCAGTGCTCCCCCCATAGCAACGCAACTGGTAGCAGGCATACAATATAACCGTTCCCCTTGATCGGGATGGCAAATGTTGTGGAAACGTGAACAACCCCCATCCGGACAGTCTCTTTGCGCTCCCTTCACTCAACGGACCCGGGGGTATTCTTACCCGGTATGGTGTCGGATCACCCGCTCCACTCGCCCGACGCCACCCTCGTGACGGAGTTCCGTATGCACCCGGGCATGGCAGATACCGCAGAGAGTGAGCAGGTTTTTCGGGTCATCGTTCGTGGGATCACGGTCGAGATGGTGGATGTGAAGGTCCCGCTCTCCGCCGCAGATAGCTCACCGTTGCCCGTCCCGCTCAAGAATCGCACGCCGGATCGCTTTCCAGCCAGGGAGGGCATACTTCTCCTGTGCACGGATATGGATCGAGAACCGTTCGCAGTACACGGAGCCTGCGCTCCGCACGGCGAACGGGCACTGATAGCAGAGCCGGCGAAAGCCGTTCCGGTCGGGGCAATCGTTGCAGGGTGGATCCAGAGAACGGTCGAATGCACCAAGATGCAGCTGGAGGTAGGTGCTCACGATCAAAAAGAAGGTTGGTTCCAGGACGGGATAAGGATGGGGTAACCCCAATCCCACAGATCACAGCGGCATCGGGACGGGAGTCTCGGGGCCCACAGACGTCCTGCTCTGGTGCAGGACAACACCAGCAGCGCTCCGGATCTCGATCTCAAGCGCCACGCCATCCATGGGTTCTTCACGCGGGACAACGATCGCGATGGGGTTGCCGCTGGAGATCCTCTCGTATCGCACGTTCTCCCGGGTCTCGATCATCGTGCCCCACGAGACGTCCCGCTCGATCGTATAGGTCACGCTGTAGGTTTCCGGTTCATCGGAGTTCGGGATGTATCGGAACTCCACACGGTCGTCGTAGCCGGAGGCCTCACCCCGGAACTCCGTTGCCGTCTTCCCCGCAGAAGACTGTCCTTCGCCGGTGCACCCGGCAGTGAAGAGCATCGTCACGAGGATCAGACATACGAGAAATATGCGTTTTACGGTCGAAGTCATTCCTCACCGTTTCCAGTCGGTTCCGTACCCGTTGGGCATCCGGTCCCGGCGCCCCGGGTGCGGTACGCACCAGTGAGAATGTATCTTCGGGATTTTTAAAATGAGTTCCGCAGGCATCTCCGCAAAGAGATGGCGGCAAGTCGTCACCCCTTCTTCTCCTCCTCCCGGTAAGGGATCGGGACGTAGGCGACCGACGGGCGGCGGGGCATCGCCTGGGGAAAGAGATCCATCAGGCGGTAAATCTCGGCGGGCATGCCGGAGATGACGGGAAGCCCGAGGTCCCGGGCCTCCTCGAAGGTGATCGGGTAGTCATGGGTCCACGTTCCCTCAACGAGCAGGCGTGCGAGGCGCTCTGCCCGATCAGTCTCCATGCGGTCCCGGAGCAGACTGACCACGAACTCCCTCATCTGGCTCTGGGCCTTTGCCGCGATATCGACCAGGATGAAGGTCTCATCCTCGATCTCCTCCGGAGGTTTCAGACGCGGAACCCGTAAGATCGACGCCGCCGGGTAGTCGCCGATCCGCGGATCGACCGGTCCGAGCACGGCGTTCTCATCCATCATCACCTCATCGGCCGCAAGACAGAGGAGAGTCCCGCCGGACATGGCGTAATGCGGGACGAAGACCGTCACCTTTCCTTTATGACGCCAAAGCGCCATTGCGATCTGCTCGGATGAGAGGACGAGACCTCCGGGGGTATGGACGATGAAGTCGATCGGCATCTCCGGTGGTGTGAGCCGGATCGCCCGCAGCACCTCTTCAGAGTCGTTGATGTCGATGTAGCGGTAGAACGGAATGCCCAGGAAGGCGACCCGCTCCTGCCGGTGGATGAGGGCGATGACCCTTGTTTGGCGTTCGGCCTCGATATCACGGATCGCCCGCAGGCGTCGTGCCCTGGTCACCTGCTGCTGGGCAAACGGCACCACGAAGAGGAGGATGATTGCAACCGCGAGGAGCACGGTCCAGATATCAGGCATTCTGGCAGCGTAATGCGCACTCAATATAAGAGGGTTCGCCCCAGTGACTCCGAGGCCTACCCCGGAAGGCGGCCAGGGTTATGCCGCGCTAAGGGGAGGAACTCGTCGATCGACGTCTGCCGGGTGCGTCCGCCCTCGAGGGTCGAGAGCCTGATCCCGATAAGCCGGACGGGCGTACCGTTGAGGAACGGAAGGAGCAGGGCTGATGCGATCCGTCGGATCGTCTCAGGGTCGCCGGTGAACCGCTCAAGCGTTCTCGACCGGGTATGTGTCTGGAAGTCGCGGTACCGGACCTTGACGGTGACGGTTCGGCACCGGAGACGCTCAGCCGCAAGGGTCTCGGCAACGTCGTCTGCAAGGGTCGCAAGCGTCTCGGACAGGAGAACGGGATCAGCGGTGTCCGTCTCAAACGTCGTCTCGCGGGAGACGGACCGGGACTCAACCCGACCCTGCACCTCGCGGTCATCGATCCCGCAGGCAAGACGGTGGAGGTGGATCCCGGGCCGTCCAAACCGGGCGATGAGATCCTGAACGTCCCTGCGTGCAAGATCGCCGATGGTCAGGATACCCATCCGCCGGAGTTCCTCACCGGTCTTCCTCCCGACACCGGGGATCTTCGTCACCGGCAGCGGGGCGAGAAACGACGTAACCTCATCGGGAGGGACAACCGTCAGTCCGTCGGGTTTTTGATGGTCAGAGGCGATCTTCGCCACGGCCTTGCCCGGGCCGATTCCGATCGAGCAGGTAAGCCCTGTCTCTTCCCGGATCTCGCGTTTAATTGCGGCGGCAAGTGCCTTTGCGGCCATGAAACTGCCGGCATCGCTGACGTCGAGGTAAGCCTCGTCGATGCTCACCTGCTCGATGCGCCAGGCATGCCGGGAGAGAACCGCCATGATCTCCTCTGAAACTCTGGTGTAGAAGAGGCGATCCACCGGAAGAAAGACACCGTGCGGGCAGAGGTCGTACGCCCGGGAGATGGGCATGCCGGAGTGGACGCCGTAGCGGCGGGCCTCATACGAGCAGGTGCTCACAACCCCCCGGCCCGCCCCGCCCTTCGGATCGGCGCCGACGATCACCGGTTTTCCAGCGAGGGACGGATTCCGGCGGACCTCCACAGAGGCGAAGAAACTGTCCATATCCACGTGCAGGATTATCCGGCCGCCGGTCGCCACGTCATGAACTCCTCCACACACCGGTCCTCTTGCGGAGATGTTTGAGATCCGGCGATATAAGGAGGTTTGGTGGCCGGGGCGAAAGTGAAGGGTCAAAAGGGGCTGCACGGGTGCTGGATGGAGCAGAGGGCGGCATTCTCCGATCATACCGGAAATGACCATGTGTAAGCCCGAAAACGGATTTCTACAGCAACAGGACACGTTAAACCCATGAAAATTACTTCCGTAGATGGGCCGTGTGGATATCGCTACGCACTGCCCCAGCCTACCTCATCGGTGAAGCTTGAACTGAGCGTTTCTGTAACCCAGACCTGGTGCAGACCCACCAACTGAACACCCCGCCGCCCCAATCCAAAGCCCCCGCGCGCCTCTTCGTGACCGGGACAGGTATCGCGGAGACGAGGGAGAGAAGAAGTGCGAAAGAATCACTGAAAATAAGCAGACTTCGTGATATGAATTTGTGGCCTCATAATACGTGGGCGAGTGGGAGCCACCCGCTCCACCTTCTCCATTTGATCGGCAGGAATGTTTGCGATCACGGAAATGAGGACGTGCAAATAAAAGGGTAATGGAGTTGGTTTACCTGGCCGGGATGATGAGCGAGCGCTCGCCGGCAGGCATGAACTCCCGAATTGCACCCTTCGCGAACTCGCGGCGGGGCTCGGAGAAGTCGAACTTCAGCGCCGGGTCGGCGAAGCAGACCTTCACGAGCGGACTGTAGCAGAACGCGTCGCCGCGGCCGTAGTGGGAACCGCCGACAATAGCGGCGTATTCGCCCTGGTGACCGACGTTCATCGCGTAGTTCGGGTAGTTCGGACCACGCAGTTCGCCCATCAGACCGCGGTCGGACTCCATGGAGAGCGAGTTTGCGGAACCGCACTGGTCCTGGAGGTCGTAGCCGAAGAAGCCGAGACGCGACCATCC
>NZ_LFRO01000008.1:0-46394 GCF_001512385.1 Methanoculleus sp. DTU007
TGGGGCGTTCGGCCCCCATCACCGGACGGGTCTCCGCTTCTGCCGGACGTTCTCTCCTGACCTCCTCGACGACGGTCTCTCTCCGGGTCGGCCGCTCCTCGGTGCGCGGGGTCGTCGGGACTCCGCCCCAACCGCCCGCGACCGTCTGGACGGGCGGTGGCATCGGGACGTCTCTTTCCGGGGGCATGGGTTCCGCCTTCGGTGCCGCCGCTCCCATCTCCGCCGAGGGTGGGCGTTCTGTTACCGGGCGTGAGGGTTCCACTACCCCGCCGCGAACCGGTGGTGGTGTCCTGATCAGGCTCCAGTCACCTTCGGCGGGCATACTCTCCCGGGAAAACCCTGATGCACTATCAAGCCTCTGCTTATCGGTATCCACAACAGCAACCCTCTCTCCCGGGCGGGTTCGAACTGCTTCCCAGGGAATGGCAAAATGTTTCTCACCAAACCCGAGGATCCCGCCGTAGGCGAGCACCGCGTATCTGATACAGCCACTCTCGCGGTCGATCGCGATATCGGTAAGGTCGCCGAGCCTCTCTCCCTCCGGGTTCTGAACCCTGATATCCCTGATCTCATGTGCCCGCATCAGGTCTACCGTCTCTCCCAATCTTGGCCGGGTCTCCATCTCCAGCGCCGGCCCAGTCTGTCGTCCAGCCATCGTATCTCCCTCTAACTCGTTTACCTGCGAAGGGGTATCCCTTCAAGGCAGGGGGAGTAGAGGATCGAGGATACTTAAGGGTTTCCCGTTCGGGAGAATCTGTCGTGATCAGGAATTAATGAGAAGAGGGATCTCCGGTCCCGAACTCATCTTTGGGCGTAGCGGAGGATCAGCTCGGTTGCCGCCCGGATGTCTTCTCCCTGTTTCTTTGCCTCGGCTAAGTACGCGGCGTAGACCTCGTCAGTCACAAGCCGAATCTGCGGCCGATACATATCGGCATGCATCATCAGGTCAAAGCACCGCGCTTCGCTCTCCGTAAGATGCAGGGCCCGGTACTCCCCGGTATGCGGCATAAAAGCCGGGTTTTTATCGCGAGGCGTCCTGATCACCAGATCGGCGAGCGGCGTCCCGGGAATTGGCTCGGCGCTGCTTATGAAGACATCGTCGAGTGAGAGCGCGGCAACCAGGTCTTTTGTCGCCTCGTAGTCCCGTTCCGTCTCGCCCGGGTAGCCGACGATGAAACTTCCTGCAACGTGAAGACCATGCTCCCGGCACCGTTCCACCGCCTCCTCGACCTCGCGGACGGTCGCGCCCTTGCCCATCTGTCGGAGCACCCGGTTGCTCCCCGACTCGATCCCAAAAAAGACCCACCCGATGGTATATTGCCGGATGGCGTCCAGGATCTCGTCGGTGATGCAGTCGACGCGGATGTCCGGGGCGGATACATTCTTTGGCCCCATCACTTCCGCCATCCCGCGGAGAAGGGCGATGAAGGCCCCGGGATTCATCTCGCAACCGTGGGAGCCGTAGAGCGACCCGGTCCCCCCCGAGATCGAGAGCCGCTTGGCCCCGGCTGCACGGAATGCCTTCACCTCCTCGATGATGCTCTCAAGCGGCCTGCTCCTGACTTCTCTCCCGAAGAACCGGGGCACCTGGCAGAAGGTGCATCCCCCGATGCATCCCCGGTGGGTCTCGATGTACGCGCTCGCGCCCCGGATGCTCTGGCTGCCGATATCCTCCGGGATCAGGGGGAGCGGCCGATCGATCGGCGCCGGTGGGGCGGGGGCCGTCACGACGGCCTGGTCGCCGTCAAGGTAGGCGATACCGGGGAGGGTCTCCGAGGCGCCCTCCTCGGCGAGGCGGACCACGGTCTCCTCGCCCTCGCCGACGACCACCGCATCGGGAGCGAGCTCCCGAAGCACGATCTCCGGTACGGCCGAGACCGGTCCCCCGACGTAGACCGTGCCCCCCCGCTCGCGGTGTCTCCGGACAAGCGACCTGATTTTGGGGTCGAGAAGGTGCTGGGTCGAGAAGAGGCTCGCAAGCAGGAGTGAGCCTTCCGGAACCTCGGGCGTCCGGGTGAGCGTGACCTCGTGTCCCGCATCGCGCAGAACGCCGCCGATCAGCATGGCGCCGTAGGTGTAGATGCCGGGGGAGAAGATCGTGATATCCATGATTATACAGTATCTGCAGGGCAGTATACAAATGGTGAGGCTCCGCAAAGCCCAGTCAGAGCGTCGTCGGCATCTTGTAGCGTCGGGCCTCAGCCACGGTATGGGTGTTGCGGTCTTTCGCGTCGATCAACCGGGCCTGGAGCCGCATGATCTCTGCAATGAGGGGCGGCGGGTTCTGCTCCAGCGTCTCCCGCACCAGGGCACGTGCCTCCCGGAACCTTCCTGCCCTGCGGAGAAGATCTACCAAGATCGCCTCATCGCCTCCTGCCTGGGTGGTCAGCCGATCCCCCTGTTCCCACGCCCGCCGCAGGAGATCGGCGGCGCGTATTCGGCAGATTCGGGCGGGGACGTCATCACCTTCATCATCGCAGATCCAGGCGGCATGGAGGGATGCCCACGCGGCCTGGGCCGGAGCACCGAGTTCCTCCTGAATGATCGACCAGCAGAGGAAGGTGTTTGCAAGTCTCGGGAACCTGCGGGAGTCGAGCTGCCAGCGGTAGCGGGGTAGTTTCACCACGTCGGCCACCCCCTCTGGGGCCTTCCCCGGATCCGGGGCACAGTAACCGCAGGATGGGCAACGTTTCACCCATGCATAGATTGTGGAGCGCAGAGGTTCGGCCGGACGGGTATCGAGGTCCCGCGACCCGACACTGCCGGCGGCCTCGGGGATGGTGAACCGGCAGGGGTCGCCGCAGACTGCACAGGTTGTGTTGAGGTAGCGGAGGTTGGTCATCGATGGCCGGAATTGTATAATTCACAATATATAACTTATCAAAAATGATCTCGGGTGGGGGCATCTCTACCCCGGGTCGTGTCGGATTCACCGGGACGGAATGCGACGTTCTCTAATTCTCTCATCTCATCGTTCTTTCTGGCCGGATTCCCCGATCTTCTGGGCATAGGCTGTTGCAGCCCAGCCGAGGAGCACCGTTGCACCTGCGGTCAGGGCGAGGATCAGCCAGTGGATCGGGCCGGCGGTATCCACCGCGAGTCGCACTATGAGGTTTAAGGGGTTGTAGGGGACGGCCATAACGAAGAGGAAGACCACGACGAGGGCCGTCGAGAAGACGAACTGGGCGCTGGTTCTCTCACGGTAGTGAAGCGCAACGATTGCCGCAAGAAGGATGAGGAAGAGACCGCCCACTGAAGCGTGGAGGAGGATTGCGGCTATGTTTCCGACCGCGATGCCGTTTAACCCGAGAAGAAGGAGCCAGGCTCCTGCCTGGACCGGAACCAGGACTGCGCAGGTGGCAATCTTCCCCCAGATCATCTCCGTGTACGTGATCGGCGTCGAGATGAGTGTCTCAAGTGTCTGGCGCTGGTACTCCTCGGTGATGAGATCGATGATCAACGCCGCCGAGACGATCGCCGGGAGGAGGACGAGCAGGGGAATGAGGAGGCCGTAAACGAATTCAAAGAAACTCTCACCGCCACTGGCCTTAGGGAAGTTCAGCCCGATGGGGTAGGAGACCATCCGGTCGGCCCGAACCTCCCGGAGTTCCCTTTCGTAACTCTGGAGGACCTCTTTTAACTTCACGTTGATGATGCTCGATTGCAGGTCGTTCTGGATGAGGTAGAGCGTGATCGTGATCGGCCCCTCTGCATCCGGCGGTGTATCCGGGACATGAACCACCGCTGCGATCTGGCGATCGCTGAGCGCGTCGATCGCTGTTTGGAGATCCATCCGGTAAAGCACGAGGTCGTCCCTTTTTGCGAACTCATCGATGAGTGGTGAATCTGCCCCGGTGTAGCCGACACCGTAGGTGGTCGCGGAGTAACTCTCGATCGCCTCGGGGTCGTACATGGCGGTGAGCCCCACCATCAGGAACGAGGAGAACATCGCGATAAAGACCTGCAGGAGGACGGCAAAAAGAATCGTCTTCTCCGATGAGAGTCCGAGGAACTCTTTCTTTGCAATGATCCCGATATGACGGCCGTTCACAGCAGTCCCCCCGTGAGGAAGTAGAGGTTGTAGAGGCTGTGCACCACGCTCGCCGCGATGAGGCCGGGTACATAGGCGTGGCGTCCCCCGAGCAGAAGGAAGCCGCCGGTGATCAGCACCCCGGTGATATGGAGAAGGAGCGGCATCCAGAGCACCTGGAGAGAGAGGAAGAGGACGCTTCCGAAGATCGACTCCGTGATCTGGGCGAGCGTGGCAAAGAGGAGGAGTTTTTCCCCGACAAGGAACCCGAGACCGATGGCGACCGCCCCGAAGATCAGGTTCTTTGGCGTCAGGAACGTTGGACGTTCACGTGCTACGGCGTAGATCCCGATCGACTTCGCAAACTCCTCGATGAATGCCGCAGAGACGGTCAGGAGGACGAGGGAGAGCGGCATCGGGATGTTGAAGAAGAGGACGAGCGTCATCATCTGCGCCATAAAGACGAACGGTATTGTGAAGGCGGCAAGGATGAAGAGCGCAAGGTTCGGATGGTCGCGGTTGATCGCGCCTGAGATGAAGTCCGCAAGCCGTGATGTGAGGGGTTTCTCGGAAAAGAGCCGCTCCTCGCGGAAGTTGATTGTGCCGAGATAAAAGAGGATGATGCTTGTTGCAAAGAAGAGCGCGGTCGAGTAGACATACTCCATGGCGGTGAATCCCTCACCTTGGAGTTCGAGGACGATCAGGGTGAGGGGGGAGATGATGCTTATGACATGGGTGTTTGCAAAGATCGTCGGGAAGAAGAGGTACGATGTGGCGAGCGTCGAGAAGAATATCGAGACGAACGAGAGCTCCTTGAAGCTCCGGGAGGCCATCCCGATGATCAGGGCGTTTGCGAGGAAGAAGAGGATGACCGGGATGAGCGGGAGGAGGATCGTGAGCGGCGCCCCGATAAAGACGGTGATTGCGCCTGCAATGATGAGCATGAGCCCGAAGTAGGGGAGGGCTTTCCCGATGACGATCGCGCTCGATCTGATCGGGGTGGAGAGGAGCGCCTCCCCGGCCCTTCCCACCCGCTCGTTCATCACGCTCATCATGAAGAACTGTGAGGTGAAATAAAGCGGGAATATAAAGACGAAGACAAGAATGAGTGCATCGTAGGGGAGCGGAGGCGAGAGCTCCGAGGGTACGAGAAGCCCGTCTGTTGCAGAACTGCCCGAGAGGATACCGGTGTAGCGACTCATGGGGTGATCGCTCCTCGCCTCCGCGAGGTGTACTCGAAGGTCATCCTCGGAGACCAGCATGGCCGACGGTGGGGGCGTCACCGCCTCGACTGATCCGGGCGTAGCGCGGGGTACTCTGGTATCTGCCGTGGGGCTCGCCTGCTCTCCGCTCATTACCGTCTGAAAATCAAGCTCGCTCTTCACGTACTCCAGATCGATCCAGAGCGGGTAGCCTGCAAAGAGATCGGGCTCCCCTGCGGCCACGCGAGAGACATAACCATCGTAATCACGCTTCAGTGTCTTTAGCGCCGCCAGCCCTTTCTCTGTTTCGGCGGCATAGACCTCGCCGTTTAAGATGATTATATCATATGCAAACCGGTTCTCCCAGAGGGCCGGGCCATCATCGAGGTAGAGGGTAAAGCGGTTATCAGGGGCGACGATCCGGGCGACCTCGGGGTCATCGATGCCGATGCGATAGATCCCGTCCTGCATATGGACGCCGCTTGAGGCGGCAAACCCCATCACCAGTACCAGGAGGACGAGCAAACCTGCCGCGAGCGGTAAGACATGCCTGCCCATCGTGGTCATCGACCTGTTCATCTCCCAGACGGCGATCGTCCAGATAGAAGAAGCGCGACTCATGGTAATGCCCGGTGACGTCAGAGATTCATAACTCTCTGCAACAAACTATTTGTAGACATCGAAGACATAAAAGAGGTGTCCCATGATAACGGCCCGCTCCCTTGTCAAATATTACGGCGACTTCCCGGCTCTCGACGGTGTCACCTTCGATCTCGACGATGCACGGATACTTGGGGTGATCGGGCACAACGGCGCTGGAAAGACGACGCTCTTAAAGATCATGGCCGGCCTTATTCTCCCGACAGCAGGTAACCTCGTCATCAACGGAATCGATGTCGCAAGAAGGCCGCTCGATCTGAAGCAGAACCTGGGCTACCTCCCTGAGGAGTCCCGGCTCTACGAGACGATGACCGTGGATGCCTACCTCGCGTTCTTTGGGGAGATCTACGGCCTCAGGAAGGAGGTCATCCGGAGGCGGCGCGAAGACCTTCTCGCGGAGCTTGCGCTCGAGCCAAACGGGAAAAAGATCGGGGAACTCTCGAAAGGCATGAAGCGCAAGGTTGCGATCGCACGGTCGCTGATGCACGACCCTGGTCTCCTCATCTACGATGAGCCCACCTCCGGCCTCGATCCCATGACCTCCCGGTCGGTGATCGAGTACGTCAAAGGTCTTCGCGACCGGGGCAAGACCGTGATCTTCTCGGCACACAACCTCTTTCAGGTAGAGGAGGTCTGCGATATGGTGTTGATCCTGCGCCGGGGTAGAGTGGTGGCTAAGGGCACCATGCCCGAACTTCGGGAGAAGTTCGGATCTCTCACGTATCAGGTCTTCTTCCGCATCGGTGACCCGGCAACTTTCACCACATCGGTCGACTACACCATCTCCGATGGCCGGTACCTTACCGTAGCTCACTCTATTGAGGAGTTGAACCGGACGACCGCGACGCTTGCAGCCGATGGCGCGACGATCGACCGGATTGAGTCTCATTACCCGACGCTTGAGGAGATGCTCTTTAAGATTGGACAGTGACGACCCGGGTTTGCCTGAAGATGCTCCAGCGGCGCCCCCGGGCGGCCTGCAGCGATTGCACCTCTGGAATTCTTTTTTAGTCAGGTGTGCATCACATTTGTCCGTTTATTCCGCCGGAGCAGGTATTATATATCTTTGGCATATATGTGCCTCCGGTACCCCGGAAAGCTTGCAGCAATCAAGCCCGCGTTAGAATCCGCGGTTAGTCTTGAGGCTGATTGGGCTCGAATGGATTGCCCGGCGCCACGTTGAGAGTCGGGGGATCGTTTGAATAAATGGTCGGCTACAAGATTGAAACTGGTTTGCTGGAGTGATCTTTAGATCGGGAAAATTCACATGATAAGAAGAGACAAGTGTTCGACGGGCCTGAAGGGATTTGAACCCTTGGCCTACGGATTAAGAGTCCGTCGCTCTGCCGAACTAAGCTACAGGCCCAAGCATCTGACCTAACAGTATAGGATATGAAAGAATATAAATATTACGGATACCTCCCGAAAATCGCAGAGATGGAATCCCTTAATACGATGAGAAGTTACACCATTGTACGCATGCCTGAGGCGGTTCAGAACGTTTCAAAGGAACGTATCAAGTACATCATTCTTGGCTGCGGGAGCACCGGCTATAACGTCGTGGAGGAGCTCGGGCAGGAGAACGAGGACCTCATCATTGTCGATAAGGACGAAAAAAGGGTCGAAGATCTCCGTGATCAGAAGTACGAGGCGATTGTTGGAGATATCAGAGATCCCGATCTGCTAGACCGGCTGCCGGTCCCGGAGATCGCATTCATCCTCGCGAACGACCGGGAAGTCAATCTAGCTGCGCTCAGGACACTCAAGAACCGTTATCCGGCGACCTACGTCATTGCGCGCGCCACAGACCCTGTCAGCGTTGACCTTCTCCAGCAGGAGGGTGCTGATGTCGTCCTCTATCCACAGGAGGTGGTGGCCCGGACAGCTATCCACCATATCAGGAAGCTCCATTCCTCGCGGCTCGCCCTGCGGCTCTATGATCTGCTCGCTTCCTGGGAGGGGACGCTCTGCATCGTCACCCACTTGAACCCCGATCCTGACTCAATCTCGAGCGCTATGGCGCTCTCAATGATTGCGCGGCACGCGAGCCACAACAAACTCGACTGCCGGATTGTCTACGAGGGCGATATCGGGCACCAGGAGAACCGAGCGTTCATCAACCTTCTTGATATCAAAATGGAGCGGCTCACCCCCCAGATCCTTTCTGAATGCAGCTATATTGCTCTGGTTGATTCGTCCGGACCCGGCGTGAATAACGAACTCCCCAAGACCACCCGGGTCAACATCATCATCGACCATCACAAGAACGGTGAGCATCTCCCCTCCGTTGCTGACTTCGTTGATATCAGACCGGGAGTCGGTGCCACGGCGAGTATCCTGACACAGTATCTGATGGAACTCGATATTCCTGTGAACAAGACGGTCGCCACAGCCCTCCTGTACGGCATTCGGGCGGATACCAGGGACTTCAAGAGGAACGTCACGCCCCAGGACCTCAACTATGCAGCGTTCCTCCTCCCCCTGACCGACTCAGACCTCCTCGATAAGATTACCTCCCCTACAATCTCCCAGGAGACTGTTGATATAATCGGAAACGCTATCAGGAACCGGCGGATCAAGAGCGGCTACCTCTTTTCGAACGTCGGTTACATCAGAAACCGCGATGCGCTTCCCCAGGCGGCTGATATGCTGATCCACCTTGAGGGTGTGAATACCGCGCTGGTCTACGGTATCAGCGACCAGAACATCATCATCTCCGCCAGAAACAAAGATATCAGGATTCACCTGGGTAAGGTGATGGCCGAGGCCTTCGGCCCTATCGGAGAGGCGGGCGGGCACGCTACGATGGCCGCCGCCCAGATCCCGCTCAATTATTTCTCGATGGTGAAGGAGAAGGAGGGCCTGCTCGCCCTGGTGATCGACCCGATCCTCAAGCGGTTCTCCAGCATTGTCGGCCTGGATGACGAGGACGAAGAATGAGGTTTGAGGACTGGGAACCTCACTACGCTGCAATCCTCGAGTATTTCGGGTTCGACCGCGAGGCTGACGAGGATGCGGCCCGGCTGCTTGCAGAACTGGCCGGCGGTCGTGACGATATTGGCGTGCTTGAAAAGCTCGTTCGGGGAAAATCGGTGACGGTCTGCGGGAACGCCCCTAATCTTGCAAAAGAACTGGATAGGATCGAGGGGACTGTGCTCGCCGCCGATGCGGCCGCAGAGGTGCTCGTGGGGCATGGGATCCAGCCAGATGCCGTCTTTACTGACCTGGATGGGGCAACCGATATCTTCATCGACCTCTCACGGCAGGGGACGGTGATGGTCGTGCATGCTCACGGCGACAACATCCCGCTTCTTCGTCACTGGGTCCCCCGTCTGCCGGGCCCGCTCGTTGCCACCACGCAGGCGGCCCCCATACCCGGCGTCCACAACTTCGGTGGGTTCACCGATGGCGACCGGGCGGTCTTTGCCGCCGACGAACTCGGTGCGGCAGAGATCCGGATCATCGGGTTCGATCTTGCCGACCGGGACGTCGATCCCCTCAAGCGGGGAAAACTTTACTGGGCGGGAAGATTGCTCCACCTGATCGGGTATGACCTCTAGCGCCCTCATCATCGACGGCTACGTCGACGAGCCTGCCTGCCTCGGTGTCGCCCCCTACATCTCCCCTTACGTGAGAGAGGTTGCCGGGGTTCTCATCGAGCACGGCTACGCCCCCCGCTACGTCACCATCGACCAGGTCCGGTCCGACCCGGCTCTCGTCGCCGCATCCGGGCGGGATGATCTTGTGGTGATGATCGCGGGGCTGACCGTGCCCGGTGCCTACATCGGGGGGAAACCGGCGACTCTGACGGAAATCCAGCAACTCGGGACGTTGCTTCGGGAACCGACTACCGCGATAGGCGGGCCGATCACCTTCGGTTACGCGTCCGGAGGCGGGAGAATGGCGGTTCGGCAGGCGATTGCCGGATTCGACGTCATGCTCTCGGGTTCGCCGGCGGTCGCACTGGACGCCTGGCTCTCGGGCGGGGAGCCTGCCGGTGCGGCCGATTACTCTCTGACCGATCCCTGGTCGGTCCTGGGCGCGGGGGTCATCGCTCAGCATCCGGCGTTCCCCTACGTTATGTGCGAACTCGAGACCGCGATTGGATGCTCGCGGGCGACGGTCGGAGGCTGCTCCTTCTGCACCGAACCCTTTTACGGCCTCCCGCGCTACCGGAGCATCGAGGGAATCGCGGAGGAGGTGGCGGCGCTCCATGCTGCCGGAGCCCGCCACTTCAGGCTCGGCCGACAGCCGGATCTCCTAGCCTACCAGAGCCAAGGCGGGGAGTTCCCGGTCCCGCGCCCGGAGGTGCTCGAAGACCTCTTCTCCGCGATCCGGAGCATGGCTCCGGATCTTGCGACCCTGCATATCGACAACATCAATCCGGGCACCATCGCCCGGCATGAGGATGCAGCGCGGGCGGCGCTTGAGGCGATCGTCGCAGGCCACACCCCCGGCGACACCGCCGCCTTCGGGATGGAGACCGCCGATCCCACGGTGGTCGCGGCAAACAACCTCAAAGCGATGCCGGACGACGTCTTCCGTGCGATCGAGGTCGTGAACGATGTCGGGGGAGGCCGGACGGACGGCATCCCAGAACTTCTGCCGGGCTTGAACTTCATCATCGGTCTTGCCGGGGAGACGCCGGCGACCTTCGATGCGAACGAGAGATTCCTCAAACGTGTCCTTGATGCCGGGCTCATGGTACGGCGGGTGAATATCCGCCAGCTGATGCCGTTTGAGGGGACGGCGGCCTACGACGAGCACACCATCGGGAAGCACGACGCAAGGTTCCGCTCCTTCAAGGAGTGGACCCGGACCCACTTCGACGAGCCGATGCTCCGCCGGGTCTTTCCGGTCGGGACCATCCTTCGAGATGTCGTCATCGAGATCAGCGGTAAACCCTCATTCGGCCGGCAGATGGGCTCCTATCCGATTCTCGTCGGGATCCCTCTCGAACTACCGGTAAAGACAGT
This sequence comes from Methanoculleus sp. DTU007, assembly GCF_001512385.1. NCBI lineage: Archaea > Methanobacteriati > Methanobacteriota > Methanomicrobia > Methanomicrobiales > Methanomicrobiaceae > Methanoculleus > Methanoculleus sp. DTU007. The sequence continues at coordinate 10,869 of NZ_LFRO01000008.1, forward strand.
CCTTGACACCGTCGTGGTGGACTGGGGAATGCGGTCCGTGACGGCCCTTCCCTGCCCGGTGGAGATCAACACCCTGCCTGTCTCGGCGCTCCGGTGGATCCCCGGCGTCGGGAAGAAGAGGGCCGCAACCATCGCGGCCCGCCGCCCGTTCCGGAGCCTCGAGGAGTTCCGAAAGATCGTCGGGGAGACGGGGATCGAGGGTGTGATGAAGTTTTAGGGCGGGGGCTTCATATGCAGACTGCCGCTGTCTTTGGGAGTTGCGTTTGGCCTGATGATGTTTGGACTCATGATCGGAATTAATCCTGACTAAAAGATCGCATAATCTCACTCACGGATTTCCATCGGCTTCGTACATCCGGTGCTCTAGCCCCGGTTCTCCAAACCATCGCCACATGCACCTAACGGTGCTTGAGCTCCGTTCCTGTAGGTACGTCGCCTATCGCAACTCACTGCCCCCGCCCCCTGGGGGCGGGGAACGACTGGCGCGAGCATCGCGAGCGGCAGGAGTTGGAGCACCGCAGGTGCGAGTGAGGAGGCCGAAGGCCGGGCGGGGTGGGGGTTACAAAGTAATTTGAGGGGCTCGCCATCGGGCATGACGGGCTGAAAGGCCAAAACTCGAGAAACCCGCAAGGTTTCGAGGAATGGAGAGCGAAAAAGTCGAAGGTCTTCGAAGGAGCATCCCCCAGTCTCTTCACACCTGACAGTGTTCAAACACGCTTCTAAGGTCCTTGACCTTCTCAAGACTCAAATGTCATCTATCGCCATTCCAAGATAGGAGCACCCCCTGCGTGGGCACCTGCACCCCATCCTCAGAACCCCCACCGCCCGCGCTTCGCGCTCCTCAATCGCACCTGGCGGTGCTCAATCTCCTTTCCCTGCGGGAAAGTCGTTCCGCCCCCAAGGGGGCGGGCAGTGCGTGGCGATGGACGGTGTGGTAGGTAAGGTATTTGATTACCGAAGGTGCGGGAACAATGGAAATCCGTGAAATGGGATAACACTACGTTCCAATAGAAAGTAGTTCTCTACAAAATCGAGGGTTCGGGGAGCCAGGGACATCCCAAGCTCCTGCCGTTCCAGTATACCGCACCTTTGGCCGGTCGTTTTCTACCCTTCTTCCCGAAGTTCCATCACTCGCAGGACGTCCGTGCGGGTGACGATCCCGACCAGGACATCGTCCGCGACCACCGGGATCCTCCCGATATCCATCCCGGATATGATTCTCAGTGCATCGATGAGCGGTGCCGATGGTGATAGGGTGGTCGGGTTCCGGGTCATGACGTCCCGCACCTGCATCGCCTCCCGATCGAGCTGCGGGACCTTGTGGATGTCGGAGAGGGTGATGATCCCGACAAGCGAGCCGCGTTCAACAACGGGGAATCCGAGGTGCTTCGTCTCGTACATCATCTCCACCACGCGTGCGAGGGGTACTGTTGGCTCCACCGTGGTGACGGGGCTGCTCATCGCATCTGCAACCGTGACGTCCTGAAGCAGAATGTTGTAGCGCAGGTACGTGGCCTCCTGGTTCGCCCCGATATATATGAAGAAGGCAATGATGATCAGGATGGGGTTTAGGAGCAGGAGCCCCACAATCCCGAAGAGGACGGCAAACGCCTTCCCGACATCGGCGGCGATCCGCGTCGCCCGGGCAAGTGGCATCCTCCGGGCGAGCCATGCCCGCAGCACGCGCCCTCCGTCCATGGGAAACGCCGGGAGGAGGTTAAACCCGAAGAGCAGGACATTCAGGAGCCCGAGGTACCCGAAGGTGAAGACCAGGACACCGGCCACCGCCGGATCTTCGATGAGAGCATCAAAGACGTAGACCAGAGCGCTGCTGACAAGGCCGACCGCAAGGCTCGTGAGCGGGCCTGCAAGCGCCATGGGGAGCTCGATCTTCGGGTCCGGCATCGTGTCTTCCACCTGGGAGACCCCTCCGAGGATGAGGAGGGTGATGCTGTGGATCTCGATCCCCTTGACTTTTGCGATGAGCGAGTGGGCCATCTCGTGGATGAAGACACCGAAGAAGAGGCCGAGTGCGACGACGGTCCCGAGGATGTAGGGGTTAAAATTCGCCGTAATCAGCGTCAGGTCGATCGGAACACCAAAGAGGACAGCGATCAACTCGGTCGTGAGCACGATCTGGCTCCCGATGATCCAAGCAAAGAGCGGAATTACCAGAAGGAAACTCCAATGCAGTTTGACCGGGATCCCGGCAAGGTTTCCGATCTGCAGCGACGCGTCCATGAAAATGAGTATCTTTTTATCATTTATAGTAATATACCTTCAGAGGGTACCGATGAGAGCACAGGTCACAGAGTTGTTCGGACTGAGCGTCTATACCGATAGGGCCATCTTTGTTGGGAATGTCGACGATGTTGTGATCGATGTGGATCAGAAGAAAATTGACTCCCTTGCAGTCGGAGAACTCAACCCCGAGATCGGTGAGGTAAAGGGGTACGTTGGGCTGCAGATCCCCTTCCGGATCGTAAAGAGCGTCGGGGATATCGTCATCGTCCGCCACATCCCCGGGATCTTCAAGTTGCCGGCAAAGGAAGAGTAACTACAACCCTCTCGGCCCGAGATCTCTATCGATAGTATATTATGGATATAGTAAACCGTGAGATCTTCTCGAATCTCACCATCTTCCCCCCAATTTTTGTCAGACTCGACGGCCGGGCCTTCCACCGCCTGACCCGTACGCTCGATCTTAAAAAACCGTTCGATCAGGCATTCCACGCAAGCATGTGCTCGGTCTGCCGCCACCTCCTCACCGGGAGCGGTCTAGCGCCGGTCTTCGCCTACACCTTCTCCGACGAGATCAGCCTCTACTTTAAGACCCTTCCTTTCTCCGGGAGAGTGGAAAAGATTGACTCGGTGACGGCCGCGATTGCGGCAAGTGCGCTCACGATCGAGCTCGGGTGTACTGAGCCGCTTGCGTTCGACGCCCGGATCATCCCTGCAGCCGGAGAGTTTGCGATCGAGTACCTCATATCGAGGCAGAACGAGGCGTGGCGAAACCATATCAACGCTTACTGCCAGAATGCCCTGATCGAGGAGGGAATGACCCCCCGGGAAGCCGCCGCGGCCCTCCGGGGCATGCAGTCGGACGCCATGCATGAGATGATGTTTGCGCGGGGCGTCAACCTGGCGGCAACCCCTGCCTGGCAGCGGCGGGGGACGCTCCTCTATCGGGATGAGTGCATAAAAGAAGGGTATAACCCCCTGACGGGGGAGACCGTGCAGGCTGCGCGGACCTGCATCCGGGAACCGGACGAGACGCCGCTCTTTTTGACGGAGGAGGGAAGGGCCCTGATCCGGTCACTCACCGGCGCGTGAGATGCCCATCTGCATCTGCACGCCTTCCACATCCCAGTCCTTCTCGAGGGCAAAAGCCTCTTTGGGCTTCTCCCCGTCAGCATGCCGGATGGTGAGGGCTGCTGCCCGCACTTCGCCGGCAATCTCCTTCTTCCACACCTCTTCCCCGAGGAGGGAGGCTACTCGCTCGTCGCCGACCTCCACAGTCGCGACGATGAATTCGTTGACGTTCAGGTTCAACTGGCGGCGCATCTCCTGGATCCGCCGGATCACCTCGCGGGCGTAGCCCTCTGCCTCGAGTTCCGGCGTGAGGGTGATGTCCACGTAGACCGTCGCGTCCTTCATGGGAGCTGCAAAGACCCCCTCCGGAAGGGCTTCGGTGAAGGCGACATGGCGTGCGGAGATCGTGTAGCCGTCGAGTTTTGCCTCTCCCTCCCGATCGATCGCGGTCTTCAGGGCGGTGCCGTCGGCACCCTCAATCAGGCTCTTGACCTTCGGCCCTTCTTTTCCGAACTCCGGGCCGATAGCCCGCATAACCGGTTCTGCCTTCCACAAGATCCGCTCCCATCTCCCGGTAACGACCCTGACCTTCCTGGCGTTCGCCCGGTTTAAGGCAAGGGCGTTTAAGTCCTCAAGGGCCGTCTTCACGTCGTTGCTCTCGGTGACCACCACGGCCTCATCGATCGGCCAGCGGAGTTTCCTTTTTCCCGCCTGCCGTGCGGTGGCGACTGCATCGTCAAACGACCGGATGATCTCCATATCCGCTTCAAGATCCGGATCGATCAGGAGGTCGTCCGCCTTTGGCCAATCGAGCATATGGACGCTCTCCGGATCCCCGGAAAGGCGGAGGTTACTGTAGATCTCTTCGGTGATATGGGGGACGAACGGTGCAAGGATCGCGGTCAGACGGCGCAGGACATAGTACGAGGTCTCGTAGGCATACCTCTTCTCCGGTGAGTCCTCCTCAAGCCACATCCTCGGCCGGACGAGCTGCACGTACCAGCGGGAGAGGTCCTCGAGGATGAAGGTCGTGAGTGCCCGCGTCACTTTGTGGAGGTTGTACTCGCGCATATCATCGGCCACAGTCCGGATGAGCGTGTTCACCCGGGAGAGAATCCAGCGGTCCTCCTGCGGCATCTCGCTGATCTTTTCTTGGACATAGGTATCGTCCCACCGGCCGTCCTCTCTGGATGCAGGTTGGAACGAGTCAAGGATCATATATGGGAGCGGGAACCGGTAGACGTTCCAGAGGATGTTGAGCGTCCGGTGAATGGTCTTCACACCCTCCCAGTTGAACTTCAGGTCGTCCCAGGGAGCGTTCGCCCAGAGGGCGTAGAGCCGCAGAACGTCAACGCCGAACTGGTTCATCACTTCTTCGGGTGTTACGACGTTTCCGAGGCTCTTGCTCATCTTGCGCCCTTCGGCATCGAGCGCGAACCCGTGCATCAGAACGCTCTTGTAGGGGGCCCGGCCGAACGCCACGGTGCTCGCCCCGAGCTGGGAGTAAAACCAGCCCCGGGTCTGGTCCTGCCCCTCGGTGATGAAGTCCGCCGGCCAGTAGCGGTCGAAGGCCTCGCGCTCCTGGGGGAACCCAAGGGTTGCCCAGGAGGCGACCGCCGAGTCGAACCAGACATCGAAGATATCGGTCACCCGGCGCATCACCCCGCCGCAGGAGCACGGGATGGTGACGGTGTCTACGTAGGGACGGTGGGGGTCGGCAATCTTTGCCCCCGACAACTCCTCGAGTTCCTTGATGGTGCCGACGACGGTGTATCTGTCACACTTCTCGCAGTGCCAGATGGGGATGGGGATGCCCCAGTAGCGCTGCCGGGAGATGCACCAGTCGCGTGACTCTTTGACGAAGTCGTGGAACCGGGCGCTTCCCGCCCACTCCGGGTACCACTTCACCTTTGCGATCTCCTCAAGCATCTGGTCGCGGATCTCGGTGGCCTTCACGAACCACTGCGCCGTTGCCCGGTAGATGATGGGGGTCTTGCACCGCCAGCAGTGACCGTAGCGGTGGGTGATCGTCTGTCGAGCGAGGAGGTAATCGCCGAGCGCCTCAATGATGAAGTCGTTTGCGTCCCGGACGTACATATCCTCAAACGTCGTCCCGGCTGCCGGCGTGAAGCATCCGCCGGCGTCAACCGGACAGAAGATCTCAAGCCCTTCCCGGATGCCGACCAGGTAGTCATCCCACCCGTGCCCCGGTGCAATGTGGACGAGACCGGTGTTCTCGAGTGCGACATAGTCTGCCTCGACGACCCGGTGCCGGATCTCTGCCTGATGCGGCACCTGGCCGGCGAGCGGCGATGCGTACTCCATCCCGATAAGATCGCTCCCGCTCGCCGTCTCTAGGACTGTATAGTCCTGGTACCGGCCCATCTTCAGGACCGATTCAACGAGTTTCTCGGCAATCCAGAGGATCTCTTCTTTATCGTCCTTCTTTGCCCGCACCCGCGCATACGTAAACTCTGCGTTGACCGCTACCGCCACGTTGGCTGGAAGGGTCCAGGGTGTTGTCGTCCAGATCACCAGGTACTCGTTCTCGCGCCCGACGATCGGGAATTTTACGAAGATGGAAGGATCGGTCTCGTCCCAATACTCAACCTCCGAGTCGGCGATCGCCGTCTCGCATCGGGGGCACCAGTTCACGACCCGGTAGCCGCGCTCGAGCAGGCCGCGTTCGTCGGCCCGCTTGACCGCCCACCATGCGGACTCGATGTATCCTGGATCAATGGTCTGGTAGGGGTTGTCGAAGTCGAGCCAGATGCCGAGCCGCCGGAACTGCTCGCTCATGATCGCCATGTGCGTCAGGGCGAACGATCGACACTGTTCGATGAATTCTGCGATGCCGTATTCCTCGATGTCCTTCTTTGAAGTGAACCCGAGCTGGTGCTCGACCTTCACCTCGATAGGCAGGCCGTGCATGTCATAGCCGGCCCGCTCGATGATATTTCTGCCCTGCATCCGGTGGTAGCGGAGGATGGAGTCTTTGATGATCTTGTTCCAGGCGGTGCCGAGGTGGATGTGGCCGGTGGTATACGGCGGCCCGTCGACGAAAAAGAATGCTTTTCCATCCTTGCGCAGCGCCTGGACGCGTGCATAAATATTCTCCCGCTTCCAGTAATCCTGGACCTCTGTCTCAAGTTCACGCGGGTTGTAACTGCTGGTGACCTCTTTCACCTTGTATCCCTCATATTCAGCACTCTGGTGTACCGTTTGTTCTGAGGAGACAAAGTGTTTGTGTGCACTCCAGTTGTTCCGACAGGAGCGCGAGCACCAAAGACGCAGTTTGCGACTGTCGGAACGACAGGAGCGTGAGCACCGTAGGTGCGAATCACGATGGACGTCCTGTCCGGAGTGGGAGCACTGTAAGTGCGACTCGCGACCACTAAAGTTCCACAGCCCACCCTGTTCCTTTTATCTTTCGCCCGCCAGACTCTCTCTCATGCAGATCGCAGTCATCGGGAGGGGGGACTGCTCCGACGAAGAATACGATATGGCGAGATCGGTCGGCCGCCTCATCGCCGAGGCGGCCGGGACCGTCTGCTGCGGCGGCCTCGGCGGGGTGATGGAGGCCGTCTCGCGGGGCGCACGGGAGGCCGGCGGGACGACCGTAGGCATCCTCCCGGACACCGGGGACGGAAATCCGTATCTGGATGTGATCATCCGCACCGGTATGGGTCATGCGCGAAACGTCATTCTCGTCCAGTCGGCTGACGCAGTCATCGCCGTCGGTGGAGGTTACGGCACGCTCTCGGAGATTGCCGTCGCACTCAAGATCGGAAAGCCCGTCTACGGCCTCTCGACCTGGAAAATAGATGGTGTGAGGGCCTGCGCCACGCCAGAGGAGGCGGTCAGCCTCGCAGTCCGCGCAGGACGCCCGTCTCGTCCGTCTCGTAGCCCCCAAGGTCGCGGAGGACCTTCTTGAACGCTTCTGAGGAGACCGTCTCGATGAGCGTTGCAATCCTCGGGTCATCGAGCATCGCGCGGTGCATCACGAGCTCGTAGCGCTCTGTCGCCACCGGGACGAACTCGAGACCAAGCGCCTTTGCGGCGCTGTAGACCCCCATCCCGGCATCCGCCTCACCGGTCTTGACAGCGAGCGCCACCGCAAGGTGCGTCGTCACTTCGCGGTCGTAGCCGGGAATGGATGCCGGATCGATCCCGCGTTCTGCGAGGTGGCGGTCGAGGAGCATCCGGGTCCCGGATCCCTTCTGCCGGTTGATGAACGTCCGGCCGGGTAGGTCGTCAAAGGTCAACCCGTCGCGGGAGATGACCCCCTGCTGCCGCTTTGCAACGCAGAGGAGGGCAAGGTCCGCGCCCGGCATGTAGCGATCCAGGTAGTAGGTGTTGTAGGTGCCGTCGGGAGCGAGGAGGTGCATCGGGGCCGCGTGACACTCCTCTTTTTTTAGCGCAATCACCCCGCCCATGCTCCCTACATGGGTGGAATGGATATCGACGCCGCGAGGCCGCACCAGGTCGGCCAGGTAGTCGAGAGCCGGATCGTGGCTCCCGGTGATGAGCACCGCCTCTTCGGCCTCCGCACGGGGGACGGTAAGCCGGACGCTAACGGTCTCTCCCGCCTCGGCGCCTTCCTTCTGCGCCGGGATCTGCATGTAGCCGTTCGCGCGAACCGCGCTCATCTGGACGCCGGCGCCCCGTGACTGCGGCACCGCCACCCAGCGCTCGCCGAGCCTTCCCACCGAGAGGAGGACGAACTCGTCGGTGCCGATATCCGAGTGAAGGCTCGTGGTCAGTCTGGCATCGACCCGCTCGGGCCGTGGGGTGGAAAGGCCGTAGCGTGAAATCAGCGGCAGGACGATCTCGCGAAGCACGGTTGCAGCGGCAAGGGGGTAGCCGGGAAGACCGATCACCGGTTTTCCCTCAATTCTACCGATGATCACGGGCTTTCCTGGTTTGATGGCAACCCCGTGCGCCAGAACCTCACCAAGATCGCGAATGATATCGGCGGTGTAGTCGCGTGTCCCGGCGGATGAACCGGCCGAGACGAGCAGGATATCGTTCTCTGCGACACCCCGCCTGACGGCGTCCCGGATCTGGTTGTAGTCGTCCGGGACGATGGGGTAGCGGTGCGTCTCCACACCCGCTTCCGAAAGGATCGCCGCGGCCATCAGGGTGTTGCTCTCCACCACCTTCCCGGGCGGCGGCATCTCACCGACCGGCACAAGTTCACTCCCGGTGGGGATCAGTCCTGCCCGGAGATGTATGACCGGGATCTCCGTAACCCCGTAACTTGCAAGCGCACCCAGATCATGCGGCCGGATCCGGTGGCCTCTTGGGAGGATCATCTCCGACTCGCCGATATCCTCACCGACCGGCCGGATATGCTGCCAGGGGCTGACCGGTTTTCTGATGGTATACGTTTCTCCGTCGCCGGACTTCGCCTCGACCCAGACATCCTCGATCATCACCACGGCATCGTAACCGGGCGGGATGATATTCCCTGTATTGACCCTCGCTGCATCCGGGAGGGTTACGGGCCGCTGCTCGCTCGCTCCGAGTGTATCTGCGCTCCTGACCGCAATCCCGTCCATCGCCGAGATGTGAATGGCCGGAACCGAGAACCGGGCAAATATAGGCTCTGCGGTGATCCTCCCCACCGCCCCGGTGTTTACCGGGATTTTGACGATCCCGGGAACTCCCGGGAACGAGCGAGCCACGAGCGCACGCGCTTCGTCAAGCGATATGACCGAGAGGTAACGCTTCACCACAGGATCACCTCCACCTCTTCACCGACCTCGAACCCCTCGCTCGAGGCCGGGATGCGCACGAGCCCCTCGCTCCTCACCAGGGTATTGAGGAGCCCGGATTTGCCGAAGACCGGCGTCGCCTCTCCGTCTCTGAGGCTGACCCGGATATAGTCCTCCCGCCCACGTGTCGAGGGGATATTCTGTGTCAGCCGTGCGCGGACAGTCCGCCGGGCGACGGTGACGCCGAGCATCGCTGCGAGCAGGTGTTCGACGATAGCGACGAGCACGACGAAGGCCGAAGCCGGGTGCCCGGGGAGCCCGATGACCGGTTTTCCCCGGGCAGTCCCGATGATCGTGGGTTTTCCAGGAGCGAGCGCGATCCCGTGCACCAGCACCTCACCGAGTTCTTCGATGACCGCCGCGGTGTTGTCCCGTTCATCCTTCGAGGACCCCCCTGATATCAGGACTACGTCGCACTGATCGAGTGCCGATGAGATCACCTGCCGCAAGGCTGCCCGTTCATCCCGGACAATCCCGAAGTATACCGGGTGGCAGCCTCGCTCCGCGACAAAGGTCCCGGCCAGGTAGGAGTTTGCATCCCGCACCTCGCCTGGCCCGGGAGTGCTCGTGATCGGGACGACCTCGTTTCCTGTTGATATGATCCCGACCTTCGGCGTCTTCATCACGCAGACCCTGTCGGCGCCGATCGCCGCGACGACACCGATCTCGCGCGGCGAGAGCATGCGTCCCCGTTCAAGGACCGTTTTTCCTCCCTCAAAGTCTTCGCCGCGAAGGACCACATTCTCTCCGGGTGCCACCGGGCGATGCACCAGGATATCGTCTCCGATCTGCTCTGCGTGCTCGATCATCACAACTGCGTCCGCCCCCTCGGGAAGAGCCCCTCCTGTAGGGACGTACCAGCAGGTCCCCGGGGAGATCCGATCTGCATTGGCCTTCCCCATCAGGACCCGACCCCGGCACTGGAGCATCGCCGGAATGGCCTCGGAAGCCCCGGTGGTATCGGCCGCAATGACAGCGTAGCCGTCGACCGTCGACCGGTCAAACCCGGGTATATCGATATCGGCAAGGACGTCCCGGGCAAGGACCCGGTAGAGAGCGTCTTCGAGCGGGATCTCCTCGCACCCGGGTGAGGGTGCTATCCTCCGCACCGTCTCTACGGCCTCGCTGACGGGTACGACCTCAAGGAAGAGGCTCATCTGAAGCAGCCCAGCTGACAACTCCTGATCTTGATCTTCGGTTCGTGCTGGTTGCAGTAGCGGGCGATATCCATCTTTGGAATATTGTATTTCTCGGCGATCTCGAAGGCCTGTGGACAGGTAATCTCGTTGGTTATGCCGTATGCCTCGAATGCTTTCCGTATCTTCTCTTCGTCCATAGTACACAGATGGTTTGCCTGTAGAGAGATAGGATTTACTGTCCGGCCAACCAGCACTATCATTTAGCGTGCAGCCCGCCAACGTATGTATCGATGCGGATCGCGCTGATTAACTCAAAACAGGACATTGCCGGGGTAAACATCCGTGACAACCTTCGAACTCTGCTAAGGGAGGGCGGTCCATGGCCGCTTGCAGATCACGAGCTCGCGTTCCACGAGATAGATGGGCGGCTGATCTATCAGGACCGGATCGACGAGACGATCGATGCAGACCTTATCATCTTCATCTCCCGGCACTCGAGTGTGCACCCGACTCCTGCTCTGACCGTGCACGTGACCGGCAACTACGAGACCGCCGACCTTGGAGGGGAGCCCGGGATGCTCGCGCCGGCAGCCCCCGCCTGGATGCATGCCGTCCTGCAAAACCTTGCCGCCAGGGCCCCGGAGGGCTACCGTGTCTCCTATGAGGTGACGCACCACGGCCCGACGGCGCTCGCGATACCGTCGTTCTTCGTCGAGATCGGCTCCACTGCCGCCGAGTGGGCCGATCCAATGGCCGGGAGAGCGGTTGCGGAGAGCATCCTCTCTGCGGCGCCCCTTGAGACGATCAACCTCCTCGGCTTTGGCGGGACCCACTACGCTGTGCGGCAGACGGAGATTGCCCTCTCCTCCCGGGGTGCTTTCGGTCATATTGTACCTACCCGTCAGATCGGTGCCATCAACCCCGAGAGCATCCGGAGGATGCAAGAGGCGAGTTCTGCTGTCGCTGCTTACGTCGACAGGAAATCACTTTCATCCGATGAGGCCGGGCGAATTGAACGGTTGCTCGACGCGACCAACCTGCCCATCCTTTCTGAGTCGGAGATCATCGAGGCCTCTCGCCTTGAATGGGCCACCTATCTTGCAGTACGCGCTCTCGCCAAAGATCTCGCCCCCGGATCACGCATTCATATCCATAATCTTACTGGACGGGGAAACCCTGTTCCGGTCCCCGTAATCCAGGAATTAGTTGAAGAAACCGTAAAATCCAATAAGGTTGAATTTCTTGAATCCCTTGACAAATTAAAGGTGGCTCATATCTCAAAAGGATCAAAAGAGGTCATATCAACGTTTATCGGCTTTGAAAATGAGTCCTCTCAACTCGCAAGGGATATAACTACCCTCTGCGTAAAACTCTTACTTATCTGTGAAGACGCTGCTATCGACGGTGATCACCTTGTCCTTCGGAAGGTGCGGTTCGATCCTGAAAAGGCGCGTAGACATGGGATCCCAAGAGGATCACTCTTTGCCAAGCTTGCCAACGGGGAAGCGGTTGAGATCGGGGGGCGAACGATCACACCTGATGCAGTGCAGACAACCAGCGTGAAGCGGATACATATTCCGGGATTGGAGGGGTATATATGAAGTCCATCGTAGAAGAAGCACTTTCACGGGCACGAGAGGAGCAACGTTTTGTTGAACCCACTGAGGTTGATAAGGAACTTGAAGATGTCCTTATGGAACTCCGGACCGAGATCGCAGTCGTCGGATGCGGAGGCGGAGGGTCGAATACGGTCACCCGAATGGCGGAGGAAGGCATCAATGGGGCGCGGCTGATCGCTCTCAACACCGATGCTCAGCACCTTATCCGAACCCGCGCGGATACCCGGATCCTTATCGGGAGGCAGAGAACTCGCGGTCTTGGTGCGGGTTCGATTCCCCAGGTCGGTGAGGAGGCGGCTCTTGAGAACGAAGACGATATCAAACGCGCTGTTGAGGGGTGCGATATGGTCTTCATCACCACGGGACTCGGGGGCGGCACCGGCACAGGCTCCGCACCCGTCGTCGCGAAAGCCGCCCGGGAGGAGGGTGCCCTGACCATCGCCGTCGTCACCCTGCCGTTCACGACCGAGGGTGCCATACGCGCCCAGAATGCCGAGGCAGGCCTTGAGCGGCTTCGGGAAGTGGCGGATACCGTCATCGTCGTCCCGAATGACCGCCTGCTTGAGGTCGTTCCCCGCCTCCCGCTCCACGCTGCCTTCAAGGTCTCGGACGAAGTGCTGATGCGGGCCGTCAAGGGCATCACCGAGCTCATCACGATGCCCGGGCTTGTCAACCTGGACTTCGCCGATGTCCGGACCGTCATGGAGCGCGGCGGCGTTGCGATGATCGGGATGGGCGAGAGTGACAGCGAGGATAAAGCCGCCGACTCGGTCAAGAAGGCGTTGCGTTCCCCACTGCTTGATGTGGATATCTCCGGGGCGAGCGCAGCACTCGTCAATGTTGTCGGTGGGCCGGATATGACGATGTATGAAGCGGAGGCCGTCATCCAGGAGGTCTACGACCGTATAGATCCCGATGCCCGCATCATCTGGGGTGCCCAGGTCGATCCTGATATGCAGGGCAAGATGCGGACACTGCTTGTCGTCACTGGAGTTCGGTCACCACAAATATATGGGAGGAATGAAAAGAGTACGCCACGAATGATGAAGGAGTTTGAGATCGACTTTCTGAAGTGAGCCGATATGATGGACTATAAGGAAAAATTCAACGAAGTAAAATCGATCAAGATCGAAGAGGAACTCTTCAAGAAGTACTGGCGCGTGCTGAAGCTTGCACGAACGCCGACCCGCGATGAGTTCTCCAAGATTGCGATCGTGGCGGCGGCCGGGATCATGCTCATCGGTCTTGTCGGCTTTATCATATACGAGATTATGCTGGTAATGCCCAAATGATGGATATGGCTGAGAGCACAAACCGGATATATGCAATAAAGACGACCGCAAAACAGGAACGGACCGTAGCCGACAACATCGAGAAGGTTATCCGGGACCAGAAGGATATCCATGTCGTGGCAGTTATGGCTCCCGAGGAACTGAGAGGATACGTCCTTGTGGAGAGCCCTGATTCCCTGGCCCGGATCGAGCAACTGATAGAGTTGATCCCCCATGCGCGTGCCGTGGTGCATGGCTCGACTGCCCTCTCGGAGGTTGAACATTTCCTGGTGCCGAAGCCGGTGGTCAGCGGCATCGCCGAGGGCACTATCGTCGAGATCATCGCCGGCCCCTTCAAGGGTGAGAAGGCGGTCGTAAAGAGGATCGATTCCGGGAAAGAAGAGATTACGGTCGAGTTATACGAGAGTATGGTCCCGATTCCGATCACGGTACGCGGGGACTCCGTCCGCATCGTAGAGCGGACGGAAGAGACGAGCTGAGAATATTCTCACTCTTTTTGGATGGCGGTAAGGCTCCTTGCGTTGCAGGTGCTGCCTAACCAGTTCTCTCGCCTTCGCGCATTCATGCTCCCTGATTGGCGGGGGAACCGGTGTGGAGCCGCCCGGCACTATATTTAAATTCTCTCACGATGACCTTAGATAACCCAGGCAACTATTCCTCCTGAGGAATAAGCTGGTGAATTTGTATGGCAGAAACGGTCGAGGTATTGGTACCCGGCGGCAAGGCAACAGCAGGTCCACCTCTCGGACCGGCGCTAGGACCTCTCGGTATCAACGTGAAGGCTGTCGTCGACGAGATCAACAAGAAAACAGCGGACTTCAACGGCATGCAGGTGCCGGTGACTGTCACGGTCGACGAGAAACGGAACTTCACGATTGAGGTGGGTATTCCGCCCACAACGGCACTCATTATGAAAGAGGCCGGTATCGCGAAGGGTTCTGCAGAGCCGGGTACTCAGGTGGCAGGAAACCTGCCGCTGGAGGCCGCCGTTCGTATCGCCCGTATGAAACTTGATGACATGCTCTCGTACGACCTGAAATCCGCTGTTAAAGAGGTTGTCGGTACGTGCGTGAGTGTTGGTGTCACCGTCGAGGGTATGAAGCCCCGCGAGATGATCCAGGCCATCAACGATGGAAAGTACGACGGCGTACTCGTCGAATAGATGTCAGACAACCATAGAAGATCGTGAGGTCGTGTACTATGGAGGCAAAGGATGGTTGACAGAACCACTATACAGGAAGCCGTAAAGACGGCACTGGAGAAGGCTCCGGAACGGAAGTTCAAGGAGAGTGTGGATATCACCGTCAACCTCAGGAATATCGATATGTCCCAGCCCAAGAATCGTATTGATGAGACGATTCTTCTCCCGAACGGTTTTGACAACGTCAAGATCGCCGTTCTCGGGAAGGGCGACATCACCACGCAGGCAAAAGAGGTGAATGTGGACCTCATCATCGGGCCTGAGGAGATTGAGCGGCTCGGGGGAGAACCCCGGGAAGCGCGAAAAGTGGCGGAGGAGTACCAGTTCTTCCTTGCTGAGACGGCAGTGATGCCTCTCGTCGGCCGGTACCTCGGTGTCAGGCTTGGTCCGCGCGGACGAATGCCGATGCCGATTCCGCAGGGAATGGATATCAGGCCCGTCGTCCAGCGGCTGAGAAGTTCCGTGAGGATCCGGACGAAGGACAAGAAAGTCTTCCATGCGAAGGTCGGATCGGCAAGCATGGACCCGGCAGCGATCGCCGAGAATATTGATGTGATCCTGCGACGGGTTGAGTCTGTCCTCGAGAGCGGGGCAATGAACATTCATTCGGTCTACGTGAAAACGACCATGGGGCCGGCAGTGAGGGTAATCTGATGGCACTCTATACGCACCACCTGCCCCGGTGGAAGAAGGAAGAGGTCGAGGCGATCAAGCGCGGCATCGAGGAGCACGCGCTTGTCGGTGTCGTGGACATGTACGGCATTCCGGCATCGCAGGTCCAGCAGATCCGGCGGAACCTCCGCGGGACCGCGACGGTGAAGATGGCCCGGAACACGCTGATCGAGCACGCCTTAAACGAGCTCGGCGGCAGCGTTGCGGCATTAAACGACTACGCCGAAGGCCAGAGCGCCCTGATCTTCACGAACGAGAATCCCTTCAAGCTCTTTAAGCAGCTGGAGAAGACCAAGACGAAGATGGCTGCAAAGCCTGGTGAGACCGCTCCTGAGGATATTGTTGTCCCGAAGGGTCCGACCAGCTTCAAGCCCGGTCCAATCGTCGGTGAGCTTCAGCAGGTGGGCATTCCCGCAGTCATTGAGGGCGGAAAAGTCAAGATCCGCGAGGAAAAGACTGTCGTGAAGAAGGGCGAGACCATCAATAAGAAGATTGCCGATGCGCTTCTCAAGCTCGGCATCAAGCCTATGGATGTCGGCCTCGTCCTGCAGGCTGCCTACTATCGGGGCACTATCTTTACACCGGATCTGCTCTCTATCGATGAAGAAGCCTACGCGAACAACATCGCACTTGCTGCCCAGCAGGCATTCAACCTCTCGGTCAACGCAGTCATCCCGACGTCGATTACCATCGGCGCGATCATTGGCAAGGCGGTCCAGGAAGCCCGGAACGTGGGTGTCGAGGCGAGCATCTACGAGAAAGATATCGTCGACCTGATCATCGGACGGGCACAGCGCGAGATGCTGGCCGTTGCGCTTGCTGCACAGAGCCACGGCTTCGAACTTGATGAAGCGACCCTGCAGGCAGCCTCCGCTGCGACTGCCGCAGCCCCTGCTGCGGTAGAGGCGCCGGCCGAGGCAAAGTCCGGGGAAGAGGAGAAGGAAGAGGAGAAGAAGGAAGAGGAGGAAGAGAGCGGCATGGCCGGTCTCGGCGCCCTCTTCGGCTAAACACTATTTCAAAAGAATGAGGTGAATCAACATGGAGTATATCTACGCTGCACTGCTCCTGCACAACGCAGGCAAAGAGATTACTGAAGAGAATGTGACTGCTGTCCTGAACGCGGCCGGTGTCGCCGTTGATGACGCCCGTGTGAAGGCCCTTGTCGCCGCACTCGAGGACGTGAACATCGAGGAGGCCATCAGCAAGGCCGCCGTTGCACCTGTCGCCGCTGCGCCCGCCGCAGCCGCTGCCCCTGCAGCCGCCGCACCCGCAGCCGAAGCAGAGGAGAAGAAAGAGGAGAAGAAGGAAGAGGAAGAAGAGAGCGGCATGGCCGGTCTCGGTGCCCTCTTCGGCTAAACCCTTTTTCTTTCGCCGGTGGGTGCTGGCGCTTTTGTGAATATCTCCCCTGATGGTTGCTCTTCTCAAGAATAGTTTTGCCTTGCTACAGTCTGTACAGAGGAGACGCTTACGGCTGTAAGGAGAGTATCGGATGGGCGGCTCCTCCCTGATATTCGAGGACAGGAGCCGGAGTGATCGCTTTAGCCAGAGTTTCTGCTCGGCTTACTTCTCAATACTCCCCCCGTAGACCACCTGCCCGAAGCTGATGCATCCGTCACCGAGGGGATAATCCCTGTTCATGACGAACTCGAGCCCGGCGGCAAGGATCTCAGCCCGGATCGTCTCTCTGATCGCCCGGTTGTAGGCTACCCCGCCCGAGAGGGCAACCCGCGGGATCCCACGCTCTTCTGCCGCATTGACGGCCATCGCGGCAACGCCTCTCGCGAGATTATACTGGATGGATGCGGCGATATCTTCGACCCGCTCCCCGGCACCGAACCGCCGGTAGGCCTCTGCGAGAATCGATCGGGTCGAGAGGACCTCACAGCCGTCTTTTCCGCGCAGGATGTTGTGTTCCCAGACCGATGGTTTTCCCGCGTAGGCTCTCGCCTCAAGTTTCATCGCCGGCTCTCCATCGTAGGTCCGCTCCCGGCAGATCCCAAGGAGTGCCGCTGCGGCGTCAAGAACCCGGCCGGTGCTGGAAGTACTCGCGACGTTTAAGCCCCGTTCGACCTGCCGTGCGAGAACCGCAAGTTCGATCTCGCTCCACCCTCTCGATGCGAGCAGGTCGCGGACCTCGTCTGTCGGCAGGATGCCGTAGAGCATCCGTTCGGGATACCGGGTGGCAAGATCGCCGCCCGGCATCGGGACGACCTCGAGGTGACCGACCCGGTCGAGGTTGGGTACCTGCCCGGCGAAGACCTCGCCGCCCCAGATTGTGCCGTCATCGCCATAGCCCACACCATCGATGGCGATCCCGATGCACTCCTCCCGGGTCGCCGCCGCTATGTGCGCCCGGTGGTGCTGGACTGCGAGGAGGTCCGCCCCGGTTGCCTCCGCAACCTCCCTCGCGTAGCGCGTTGAGAGGAACTGGGGATGGAGATCGTGAACGATCCAATCATACCGGGCGCCGACGAGCCCTCCGATCTTCTCTGCCGTCTCCTGCAGGTAGGCGAGGGTCTGGGGGTTTCTCACGTTTCCTACGTGGGGCGAGGTGATGCAGAATCCGTCCTTGTAGATGGAGATGTTTGCGTTCAGTTCCGGTCCGACACCGAGGATGCACGCATCACCGAGATCGATCGCCGCCCGTTTCGGGGCGAAGCCGCGGGAGAGGCGGATGATGTAACCGTCCCGTACAACGGAGTCGTCGCACCGGTTGACGATCTGCCGGTTGTGGGTGAGGATGTAATCGACCTCTCCCGAGAGTCGTTCAAGGGCGGTCGCAAGATCGGTGATCATCGGATAGCCCGGAAGGTTTGCGCTCGTCATGACGAGGAGCGGGTGAGCGAGGTTCGCAAAGAGGAGGTGGTGCAGCCCGGTGTAGGGGAGCATGCACCCGATGGTGTGGAGATCCGAGATCGCCTGGTGTGACGCGGGATCCCGCTTCTCAAGCACCACGATCGGCCGCTCCCGGGAGTGGAGGATCTTTCGCTCTTCCTCGGATACGACCGCGATCCGCTCCACCTCCTCTGGAGTCACCATCACTGCGAGGGGCTGCTCCGTTCGGCCCAGGCGGCGTTTCAACTCAGGAGCTGCCTCTTCGGTGCAGGCGATATGGAACCCCCCGATCCCACGGATGGCGACGATTGAACCGGCATCGAGGAGTTCTGCCGCTTTTTTGATGGGCTCCCCTTCTATCGGAGTCCCATCAATTCGCAGAAGGGCAAGGTGCGGTCCGCAGGCCGCACAGGCGATCGTCTGCGCATGGTGGCGCCGGCACGAGGGATCGGTATACTCGCGCTCGCAGGGGGGGCACATCGGGAACTCTATCATGGATGTCCGTTCCCGATCGTAGGGGATCGCATTGATGATGCTGTATCGCGGACCGCAGTTGACGCAGGATGTGGCCCAGTAACCCTCGTATCGCCCGCCCGGTGTGAGAATATCAGCGATACAGTCGTCACAGATGGCGACGTCTGGCGGGATGAAGCCCGAGAGACTTCCGGAGCCGCTCTCAAGAATCGTAAACGTATCGGGGGGGTCACCGCAAAGATTCCGGACATCTATAGAATCTATGTGAGATAATGGCGTTCCCCGTGAAACAGCCTCCAGAAATTCCTCAAACCGGTCACCGAACGCGCGGATCTCCACCTCGCTCCCGAGATTTTTGACGGTCCCCTTGATCCCGTATTCTCGGGCCTTTGCGTAGACAAAGGGGCGAAATCCAACCCCCTGGACGATGCCCCGGATGATGATAGTGCCACATGTACGCATTGAAATTTCAGCAAAAATTTATGGAGTTATACAACGATATAGTAATAGGGTATCGCATTGACAGGACATATTAAGATTCTTAACGATCCGGTTGAACTGGTTCCTCTTCTAATAACATTCAATAATGCGGACTATAAAAAGATCTACGATCTCTTAAACAAGGCCTGGCTGACCGAGGAGGAACTGGGGGCGTATGTTGATGCCTCGGTGGTGACTGAGTGCCTCTCCATTCTCAAGAAAGGAAACCTGATCGAAGAGCAGTGGCGGATGCCCAAGCCCGGCCAGAAGCCGATGAAGGAATACCGGACGACATACAGCAAATTCAGGGCAAATTTTCAGTGTTCCATGGGGGATATCGGAGACCTGCTGCACATCGCCATCTCTAACGACGAGAGCCTTCGTGCGATCGTGGATTCGGTTGAGCAGGAGATCTCGGCAGGGACTACCTCGATCGGCGATATATCTAGAAAATATGGAGTCAGTCCGATCTTCATCAAGGGGCTGGCGAAGAGGATCCCCAGTCTCGATGTGAAAGGGCAGGGAATGGTGTTGCTTGACCGGCCTCAGTGAAGATCCCCTTTACGTCATCCTGCGCAGTAAACGAGAGGCGACGCGGTTCCAGATCCTGGTGGAGATTGCGGAGCACCAGCCGGCCATTCGCCAGCAGGAGATCGCCGAGAAACTTGGTGTGACACCCCAGGCAGTCTCCGAGTACATCCGGGAGCTGGTGGATGAAGGGCTCGTCACCGCTCATGGCCGAGGTCGATACGAGGTGACGAAGAGCGGGATCGAGTGGGTCCTGCGGCACGCCGAGGCTCTTGAATCGTACGCCCGCCACGTCAACCGCGACATCATTCAGCAGGTGGCAGTCTGGACAGCCATCGCCCGCGAGGAGATCCGGAAGGGGGACAGAGTCGGTGTCTTCATGCAGGACGGCTGGCTCTATGCGGCGAAAGAGGAGCGGAGCGCCACCGGGATCGCGACGATGGATGCCCAGCCCGGTGAGGATCTCGGCGTTGCTCAGTTAAACGGCATCATCGATCATGAGGAGGGGCTCATCCATGTCTGCAAAGTGCCGCGAGTGGAGCTCGGCGGATCCAGGAAGGTCCGCACGGATCTCCTCAGGGATGTCATCCGCAACGCCGAGGTCGTGGCCGCTGTCGGCCTCGAGTCGTATGTGGCTCTCAAGAAGGCAGACATCGAGCCGGATATGTTCTTTGGCTCCCGCGAGGGTGTCATAGAGGCGGCGTTCCATGGCCGTGAGTGCGCAATCCTTATTGTTGATGAGGAGTTTACTGATTTTCTCAAGCGACTGGAGACGGTGGGGCTCGCCTACACGATCCACGACCTGATCGCACCATGAAGGTTATCGTCCAGCCCCAGAAAGGCACGTACAAACTGTTGTTCGTTGAGAGCGGGCATGTTCAGGGTTCCGGGTTCGTCGATCTGACCAAAACCCCGAAGGGTCATCGCCCGAAGAACTTCAAGATGCGCAGGCGGGGCAAACAACTCAAGCCCACTCCCACCCGTGAGCTCATCACGATGCTGCGCCGGTCGTCAGTCCTCCTTGCGGCGGAGAGCCCGGAGTTTGAGTCGTTCCTGGCCGATCTGCAGATCCCGTCGTCGCGGATTGATATCTGCCGGTTCTGCCAGCTCGAAGACCGGTTCGTCCCCGTCGATAAAGCAACCGGGGTCCGGTACGGCGGGGAGTGGATCTGTATGGACTGCG
Source organism: Methanoculleus sp. DTU007 (assembly GCF_001512385.1). Classification (NCBI taxonomy): domain Archaea; kingdom Methanobacteriati; phylum Methanobacteriota; class Methanomicrobia; order Methanomicrobiales; family Methanomicrobiaceae; genus Methanoculleus; species Methanoculleus sp. DTU007. The sequence continues at coordinate 31,381 of NZ_LFRO01000008.1, forward strand.
CAAAACGCGAGATGCGCCGGGAACTCGGTTATCTTGGGAGGTTTGGCGGTTCGGTGCTCGTCCACCTCGAAAAACTTCTCGCCCAGGTTCGGGATCTTGACCGGGTGCTGGCATCCATCGGGCCGGATCACCCTGACCGGCAGCGGACCCTCTTTGACCGGCTGGAGGCGCATGTGGTCCAAAAGACCGCCCATGTCACAGAGCTCGCGCTGCCCCCCGCGTTCACAAAGGCTGCCGGGGTTGAGTACCTGATGCCCGTCCAGCAGCTCGCTGTCCAGGGGGGGCTTCTCGAGGGCCAGCATCTCCTCGTCGTCTCTGCAACAGCGAGCGGTAAGACCTTCATCGGGGAGATGGCCGGGATGAAGAACTTCCTCGAAGGCCGTGGAAGGATGCTCTTCCTGGTTCCGCTTGTCGCGCTTGCCAACCAGAAATACCAGCGGTTCCGCGACCGCTACGGCCACCTTGTCCGGGTTTCCCTCCAGGTGGGGGTGAGCCGCCTCAATCTCCCCGAGACCCGGCCGGCAGGGGACCGGGATCTCAACGCTCCTGTCGTGGTGGGGACCTACGAGGGAATCGACCACGCTCTCCGGACCGGGAGGCCGCTCAAAGATATCGGGACCGTCGTCATCGACGAGGTCCAGACGCTCGAGGACCCCGAGCGTGGGCACCGCCTCGACGGGTTGATTGCCCGGCTCAAGTACATCGCTCCCGATGCTCAGTTCCTCTACCTCTCTGCTACAATCGGTGCTCCCGGGCTGCTTGCCGAGAAACTCCGGGCAAACCTCATTCGATACGCAGATCGTCCCGTCCCGCTCGAGCGGCATCTCATCTTCCTTGAGCGGTCCAAGAAGATCTCGTTCATCAAGCAGATGGTTGCCGAGGAGTACAAGATGCGGTCGTCGAAAGGCTACCGGGGCCAGACGATCGTCTTCACCAACTCCCGGGCCCGGTGCCATGTCATTGCCGACGCCCTTGGAAAGATGGCTGCTCCGTATCACGCGGGACTGACCTCTCAGGAGCGTCGGGACGTGGAGCAACGGTTTGCGAACGGCGAGATCGCTGCCGTGGTCACTACGGCAGCGCTTGCCGCCGGCGTCGATTTTCCGGCCTCTCAGGTGATCTTTGACGCCCTTGCGATGGGCATCCAGTGGCTCAGCGTTCAGGAGTTTCACCAGATGATGGGCCGGGCGGGCCGGCCGGACTTCCACGACCTCGGCCGGGTGGTCATCCTGGCTGAGCCGGGAGGGTCATACTCCCGGACTTCCGGAAAGACCGAGGAAGAGGTTGCCATCGGTCTTTTGCGGGGTGAGATGGAGGAGGTTGCACCCGAGTATGATATGGAGCAGAGCACGGAAGAGTTCGTTGCAAACGCCGTTGTCTGCGGCGGCGACGAACAGGAGATCATCCGGATGAACCACACGATGGTCGGGACGCTGGAGCCGGCCCTCCCCACCCTTCTCGACTACGGGCTGGTTCGACGGCGGGCGGGCCGGATCGAGCTCACCGATATGGCCCGGGTGATGGCGGAGCACTTCATCGGTGCCGAGCGCCTGATAGAGATCAGGGATCTCGTCCGGCAGGTGGACGATGCGGCCGAGATCGTCGCAGAACTCGAGTGCGCCGAGGAGGAGGTGACGCCGTAAGGTGATTCTCCCCGCCAAGACCCGGAGTGGATGAGGTCATCCTATCCGGGGCTTTCTTTACCGACGTCCTGACGAGCACTCTTCTGCATCATCACCGCAAAGACAACGGTTGCGAGAAGGCTTATTGCCCCGCTGACATAAAAGACAGCGTCGATGCTTATAAAGTCCATAAAGATGCCTCCGATGAGCGGAGCGAGGATCATGCCTATCCCGAAGGTTGTGTTGTAAGCGCCCATCGAGGTCCCCATCCCGATGGTCCGGCCTGCATCGACAGTCAGGGCCATGATCGACGGCTGCTGGATGGCACCCCCGACGCCGATGATCGCGGTGATCACGAGCAACGACCAGAACGACCTGGAGAGCGGGATTACGGCAAGCGCCACTGCCGCTACCGCGGACCCGATGACGATCAGGGCCACTTTGTTCCCTTTATCGGTTATCCTCCCTATCGGCACCTGGAGGAACGCCATCAGGAAGGTGTTCACAGAGAGGATGATCCCCACTTCAGACGGGCTGATCGCGACCAGCGGCGCGAAGACGGGAATGAAGACCATCATCCCACCGCGGCCGAGAGCGCTGATGAGGGTGAAGATCAGGACTCCTCTCATCACCGGGAGCCCAAAGATCTCCCGCGCGGGGGCGGTCTCTCTGCTCTGGGGAGCAAACCTCCCCGGTCTCGCCTCTGGAAGGGAGACGGCGACGAGGAGCGTGGCGAACGCCGAGAGCGCGGCCATGACGTAGAAGACCGACGCCATGCCGAACCCATCGTTCAAGAATCCGCCGAGCAGCGGTCCCATCCCGAGACCGAGGAACATCGATATGGAGAAGTTCCCCATATGGCTTCCCTCCTTGCCCTTTTCCGAGAGGTCGGCGATATAAGCCATGGCTATCGGGACAACCATCGCGGACGCAATCCCGTGAGCGAAACGGACGGCCGTGAGGGAGTAGACGTTATCGACGATGAGGTAAGCGAGTGAGAAGACGGCGTACGCGAACATGCCGATGAGGATGATCCACTTCCTCCCCCGTCGATCGGAGATCCGTCCGATGATGGGCATGAAGACCGACCGGGAGAGCGCGAAGGCCGAGAAGATGATTCCGAGCCATATGCCGGTCGCACCCAGGTTCTCTGCATAAATGGGGAGCAGCGGGCTGACGACACCCAGCCCTAGCATGGTGGCGAAGACGGAGATGAATAAGACGTTGTATATTCGTTTGGCTGTATTCATGCAGATGACACCAGATTGAAGATCAAAGCCGCAGAACCTGGACCGCGGCTGATGCGTCACAATTGCGGGAAAAAGGGTAGGGGATACTCCGACTTATATATTGGCCAGACTATCTGCCGATATCAAGTTCGTCTTGCGACGCAACACCATCGGTCGTAGATGGGATCCCGCTGGTTCTCGAAGACTTCGACCTCTCGCCCCTGCCCGGTGCACCACTCTCGAACCCGGGCTGCTTCGGCCTCTGTGCCGAGCGTGATCAGTGTTTCATCGGTGAGGGAGAGGAGCTCGGTGACGATCGGCTTCCAGAGGTCGGTATTGTAGGTATAGATCTCTCCGGCCATGAACGCGGCACCGAGCGGCACTGGTGCAATGTAGCGGGAAGCCGCCCGGGCATCGATGCACATGGTGTCTTCCGGCACGAGGCGACCTTTCGAGAGGCCGAGCGCGAGGAGCGCGGGGTCGTTGTCGTAGGCGAGTGTGCGTATCCCTTCCGCCTGAAGGGCCGTAGAACCGACACCCGACCCACAACAACAGTCGAGGCAGAGGGTTCCGGCGCGATTGCCCCATACCTCTCTCGTAAGATCCCGGATCATCTCTATCCGGTCGGAACGCAGGTCTTCAAGAGCCGGCGTGGTGGCTGCCAGAAGTTCTGCACAGTAGTACGCGCGGACCGCCGAGAGCCACGCCTCCCGGCTCTCCTGGTAGATATCGCCGCCGACGGCCTCGAAGCACTCAACGGCGGCAAGAGTCGGATCCCGAAAGAGGAACGATGCTGCTTGCCAGCCCCCGTCGTCGTGCAGCGCGAGCGCAAGGGGATCCTCGTTCTCGTCCACGAGAAGCCGGGCCTCGTCCGGTCTTCCCTGGAGCAGCAACGTCGTGTAAATGTCTTCTGTCAGTTCCGCAAACGACGGTTCAACCAGCCGGCACCCGTCGACCTCAAGAATCTCTGCAATCCTCATGCTGCTCACCTCTCAATCTTCAGTCCTCCCGGCGCCCGGATGACCCCATCCACACGGGCATCCTCGTGCAGGGTGAGGCACCGGCAGGATATGTTTCCGAGGATGTGCCCGCCCTGCTCGATAGTCACATCGCCGTCGCTCTGGATCTCACCGTGAATGACCGAACCTCGTGCGATGCTCGCGCCCTCCCGCACATGCAGGCTTCCAAAGATCGTCGTCTCCTCCCGGACCGCGATCGAGGCGGCGCGGATGTTTCCGTGCAGCCGGCATCCAGATCCGACGATCATCTTCTCCGGGACCGAGAACGTCTGCATATCGAGGATGGCACCGGTCGGGATCATCAGCGGGGTGGCGGCGGGGTTCTCCTCCTCACCAAAGAGTTTCTGGAGGACGGAGTCGAGTTCGTCCTCCCTCTCGATCCCGAGGACGGCCACCAGGTACATCACGATGTAGATGATGACCGGCATGGGGTTGCGGATGGATATCCAGCCCTTTGCCTCGAACCCGCGCTCAATCTGGACGTTATCCCCGATATCGAGGTCGCCTTTGACGACGAGTTTGCCCTGGATCTTCACTCCCTCGCCAAGGTAGGCGTCTCCCTCCACGACGACATCCCCGCCGATCTCGCACCAGTTGTCTATCCGGACGTCGCCGGTGGCAAGAATGTTGCCGTTGATCTTGCAGAACTCACAGACCACGACCTCGTTGCCCTGAAGACCGTAATCGATCCGCGACCGCTCACCGATGACGATATCCCGATCGGTCTTGAGCGTTCGCTCCTGGAGTTCAGTCTTATCCGGGAGTGTGCATGCCCTGATCCAGTCGCGCTCTTCGGTCGATCCCATTTAACCTGGTATAATCTTCATGCGCCATACTTATGACTCTTATTAATTAGATCCAGGACTATCGGCATGAGATCGAGGCCACGGATGCGGTGGAGGCCTCCTTCGGCGCACGAGATCTCATCGAACCGGGTGTTCCGATCCACCCTGACCCCGGGTCCTCTGATGACGACCGGCACGGGATCGGCGCTGTGATCCTTTATCGAGCACGGTGTGCTGTGATCGGCGCAGATGACGAGCAGGGTATCTGGGAGATCAAGCAGCGGTTCGAGTGCTGCATCGATAACCTCGATGAAGTCGCGTTTCTGGATGCCTTTCCCATCATGACCGGCCTCGTCCGCTCCTTTGATGTTCATCAGGACGAAGTCTTTCCGTTCAAGCTCACCGAGTGCCGCCTTCACTTTGGCGTTGAGATCGGAGTTGACCGACCCGGTCGTTCCGGGCACCGGGATATGTTCGAGCCCCACGACCTTCCCGATCCCGGTAATAAGCGTCGCGGCGGAGATGACGCTCCCGGAAAGACCATAGCGCTCCGAAAATTGCGGGAACTTGCCCATCTTTCCGGCGCCCCGGATCAGGAGGAGGTTTGCGGGCGGGAGCCCCTCTTCCATCCGTTTGATATTCAGCGGGTGATCGTAGAGGACCTTCGATGACTGCCGGATAAACTCGTTGCAGGCTTCGGCAGTCTTCTTATCCGCCGGATCATCGGTGCAGGGCTTGACGGCCGGCGGTTTCACCCCCTCCTTCTTTGGGTCGTTCGAGGAGACCTTATCCCCGAGCCCAACTCCTGAAAGGGCGAGGGCTGCACGGTGGCCGGCACCCGACTCGAACCTGAACTCGACGCCAAGCGCCGAGAGGTCGACTTCCTCCCGGATGGCCTCTGCAAGCGGCGCGGTCCCGGAGATCCGCCCTGCCCGGCGGTCGGTGATGAGGCCGTTTTCGTCGACCGTGGCGAAGTTGCACCGAAACCCGATCATCCCGGCGGTCATGTGGATCCCGGTTCCCTCGGCCTCGAGCGGCCCACGGCCGGTGTAGTACTCCTGCGGCGGGTAACCGAGCAGGGCAAGGTGAGAGGTATCGGAGCCAGGGCGGATCCCCGGGGCAACGGAGTCCATGATCCCGCAGATCCCTTCGGCTGCGATCCGATCGAGGACCGGAGTCTTTGCAGCCTCAAGCGGCGTCAATCCGTTCAACGCATCACAGGGACGGTCGGATACCCCGTCCAGCACCACAAATAACACTTTGTGAGCAATCATCGGAAACAGGTGAGATCGCGAACCTGATTACTCTTCCCGGTGAGCAGAGATGGTACTGCTCACCGGGCCGCATCGACCATTCTCTGCAGCGCAAGACACCTCTTCGCAAGAGCGTCCCCGCGCCTGTAGCATTCCTCCTCACAGCCGAGCATGATGAGGATATTGGTCGTCTCGATCATATCGGCCGAGAGGCACCGGATCTCCACTGCGATATCGTCACCGATGATCGCCTCCACGTCGCACACGGCATCGTGGATCTGATGCGAGTGCCGGTCAAGCAGCGCGTTTGCCGCGAGCATGCTGGTCCCGCCGCTCGCGCCGCTCCGAAAAGTTGTCCACTCCCGGTAAAACTGAACGAGCATTCCTCTGATAACCCCATGGGCTATCCTCTGCTGTTTCTCTGGGTGATCCTGGTTTGGGATAACCTGATCACTTGACCGCGTCTCTGTAGCCTGCTCTTTGACCGTCACCATCTTCACCTCCCTGGACGCCTTTGTGCGGGGGTATACCCGGTCATAGAGTATATACTCTTTGTATCGATCCAACATCGCGACGGGGAGAAGAGCAACGTTGGTGCGGATAGAAAAATGGGGGGAGCAGCCGCCCTTATACAGTTGCGATCTGCTCGAGTTTGGACTTGGTGATCTCGACCCGGCGGATCGGGTAAATCTCCTTTGCGACCTTGAAGATATCGCGGGCCATATCCCCGGAGACGATATCCTTGACCAGGGTCTCAAAGTCGCTCTCCGCCGCACGGGCGGTGAGGGCCTGCGAGATTGCCTGCCGCACGGCGTGGACCTGGCTCTGATCGGCCCTCGAGAGGGTGAGACAGACGACGGTCACCCGGAGCAGTTTGCCGTCCTTGCTGATGATCGGGTGGATGGTGTCAATGCGGGATGCCCGCCGCTTCACCATCGACCGGAGGTAGTCCCGGGTCACTTCATGCCCGACGAACTCGGTGTATGCGGCATCGCCGGCAACGTTGTTGATCTTGAACTTCATCTTGATGTGGGACTTTGAGTAGTCCTGCACAATCTCACCGAGTGTTGCGGTCATAACCCGGCCGATCATGTTCTCGGGATCGGCAGAGATGGTATCGCCGATCTCAACTTTACCGAAGCTGTCGGGCACAAAGACACGGTACCACTTCTTGGCCTTCCAGCCTTCAACTCTTCTTCCAACCTGTTTCTTCTTTGCCATGGTATCACTTCCTTCTGATTTTCTCGCTCCTCAGTCCCGATGGGTTAGCATCATCACTCCCGAGGTTCTCCCGCCGTTTCGAAGCGCAGGTGCATACCTCCTCCGCTATCGCCAGGTTCATGAGGTAGTCGTCCACCGAGGCGGTGATCGATCGGAGTTTGGTTCCATCGATCTCGGCCCGAACCCCTCCCTCAATCGGGTAGGTTCTGATCAGGGTAAGGTTATCGGGCTCGAGCGCTGCTGCGACGCACTGGGGATGCCTGTGCGGCGTCTCGATGAAACCTTCGATTCGGATCATGCGGGCACCGCCTCCAGGAGACCCTGCTTAAACTTCTCTACCTGATCGGCAGCGATATTGGCCCCGGCTCTCCGGTGATGCCCACCGCCCTGGCCACCGCATTCTTCAGCGAGCCTCCGCATCAGTGCTTCGAGGTCGAGGTCGATCCCCGGAGGGCAGCGCGCTGATATATGGCACTGTCCCTCCCTCTCTCCGATGACAAAGACGGGACCGCTCTGGGTGAGGTCGTTTGCGAGCGCATCCGCGACGTCGCTTGTCACCGTTCCATCGTCCACCTCAAAGAGAGCAAGACGCTCGTCAAGGCGGCGCGCCCTCTGGATGCTGGAGATGACCGCCTGTCGATAGCGGACGGCGATCTCCCAGGCTTCCTGGAGCGCGTGGGTCGAACGGAGGCAGAGTGATGCGCCGATGTCGCCGCATCCCGTCTTGCCGCATGCATCGACGACGGCGGCAAGGTTCATGGCCTCGTCGATCACTTCCCGCCCGAGGCTGTAGGTGGTACCCCAGAGCCCGCAGAGTGCGGAGAGCGATGCCTGCGGAGCGGTTGCAAGGACGATCCGGGAGAGGAGGGTCTCATAGTCAACGTCGTCTTCGTCTGTGACCTGCGCGACCAGTGTGCGGGCGGTCTCGGGAGTGCCTGAGAGCCCGTCGAGGTAGGGGTTGAGGGCGAGCGCGAGTTGCTCCACCAGGCCCCTCCCCGCGAGGCGGAGGCCCCGGTTGGGCGTGATGAACCCGTTTGCGATGCCTTCATTCACGATCTCCCGATTCGGCCCTTCAATCTCCTGACCGTCGCCGAGGATCCCGAGAAGCGCAAGCCCCGCGAGGTCGCGGTTGTCTCCCATGCGCTGTGCGACAAGGTATGCTGCGCCGGCTGCCGAGAGGTTCCGATCGCCGTCGATTCCCTCGAGACGCGGGTTGACGTGGTACTCGCCCTCGAAGTGGGGCATATGGTGGTCCACCACCATCACGTCGCTGGAGAGATCCGGGAGTGCTGATCCGAAGTCGCAGAGAAGTACGCTGCTGTCGCGCGGCACGTCCGCCGTGGTGATGACCGGGCGGATCCTCAGCCGGAACTGCATGCCCTTGCGGTACATGGCGTGGCAGAGGATGGACGCGGCGGCTATACCGTCCGCATCGTGGTGCGCCAGCACCTCCACAAACTCCTGCTTTAGCAGGTGATCGGCGAGTTCTGCAACAGCAACGTCAAGCGACATGGATCATCAGCGCGATAGCAGGATCTCAGCAGTCTCCGGTCTGTAGGTCCAGTCTTTCGGCAGCCGTCCGGACTTGGTGTAGTACTTGACCAGTCTGCGCACCTTGGACTCCGCGACCTGGAGCTGGCGCGCGTTGAGCTTGTCTTTTTTGTTCTCCGCCAGGTGTTTCCTCATCCTGAGCGCTTTCCGCATCAGGTCTCTGAGATCTTCGGGGATCTCCGATTCGAGACCTTTTTCGCGGAGGATCTCCGTTATCCGCTTGCCCGTGGCGAGTTTGACATCAGGGACGGCATATCTGTCCCGCAGCACGAGGCCGATCTGGCTGGCCGAGAGGCCGTCTTTGCGAAGATCGATGATGATCTTCTCGATCTCCGCTGTATCCGTGTTGGACCACTCGGGAGTTTCCTTCCGGTAGGGTCGGACGGAACCGCTGGTTCCGCGGCGCCGAGCATACATTCTTGCCATTCATACACCTCCGTTAGATACGCTATGTTAAGTCCAGAAAAGAGTCTTTTACTGACTAATCTCTGTAATCCCAAGCCCGAGAGGGCAGTGCTTTCGGGAGCACGTCGGACTTACCATAGCCAGCACATGCAAGTGCTGCATCATGTTTACCGGGAGGAATCTTAAGGGTATCGAAAGCGCGCGGATCCTGGATGGAGAATCGGTTTGCGGCTCCCGTCGTGCGAGCGGCCGTGTCCCGGTCGCCCGGGGGGAGGGGGTCCGCCGTCACGCTCGCATCCCGCTTGCGGCGGGAGCCGAATCTTTATTATCTCTCCGGTTAACATGTAATGATACCGGAGCGATAGTAGTCTAGCGGTAGGACAGGGGCTTCCCAAGCCTCTAGCCCGGGTTCGATTCCCGGCTATCGCATTGGTTTTTCCGTCTCTTTTCTCGGTTCCATTCTATCCTGACGGTCATCGGCATTCCCGTTGCCGTGTATACGCTGTATCGAGTCCTGGACGTAGCGGCGTGAACGCGGCCGAGATTGTGGCGGGATGGGGCCGTTTCTATGCGGGCAGATTCTCCAATTCTTGCGTCACCTCCGGCACCACCTCAAACCGGCAGTGGTCGAACCCCATCGCGTAGCATCGGGTCTCAATCGCCGCCGTCGGCCGCCCGTAGTGGCGGGTGAAGAGCGCACGGAGGATTCCGGAGTCGAAGGCGCATGCGGGTTTTCCGGTTACGGGGAGATCGGCGCACTCGAAGCAGTCGTAGACCAGGAGCGTGAGCGGTCCGGTTCCCGCGACTTCGACTCGGCCAAGGCGATGCTCCTCCCAGAACCTGGCGATGTTGGTGCAGAACGCTTCCGTATCGGGGCCGGCAACCGCCGGGTAGAGTTCCTCTCCTATCCGCTCCCCGGCCCGGGTGAGCAGCGGGTCGAGGAGGACTCCCTCCTGCATGAGCGCGACCCGTATCGTCCGGAAGGCCAGCCGGTAGAACGTATAGGGGTCACTGGATCCGGGCCGGTACGTGCCTGCGTAGGCGGTGATCTCATCATCCAGACGATCTTGTGGCGAGACGCTAGCGACGAGGCCACCGGTGAGGTGGAAGATCTTTCTCCGGGCGTCCTCCGGATCGACCCGGGACCCGACCACGCCCGCCGCGACAAGGTCGCGGAGGTGCACCGAGATCGTTGATTTGGCCCGCCCGGCTAGATCGACGATCTCTTCAAACGTATGCTCCCGTTCCCTGAGTGCCGCAAGAATCGCCCGCCGTACCGGGTTTTCGACAGCCCGCGTTCCTCCGGGTGTCGAGTAGAGATCTATCTCCCGGTTCGGTCTCGGCCGCCCGGCTTTGCCTCTGCGGGTGATCTCACTTTCCATGGAATAAGATCGAAAGGAAGATATATCAAATGTTCGGATACAATAGAACGTTCGTATATTGTAGAACTATATGAGGGATAAAAATGATAGCCAAAGAACTTGCCCCCGGTGTCCACTGGGTCGGGGCGATCGACTGGAATCTTAGAGAGTACCATGGATACACGCTCCCGGGAACGACCTATAACGCCTACCTCGTTCAGGGTGAGAAGACTGCGCTGATCGACGGCGCCTACGGCGGGTTCGAGGAGGAGGTCCTCGGCCGCATTAAGTCCATCTGCGACCCCGCTACGATCGACTACATCATCGTGAACCACATCGAGATGGACCACTCCGGCACCCTGCCCGAGTTCGTGCGGCGGATGCCCGATGTCCCGATCTACTGCACGGAACGGGCGAAAGAGGGTCTCGCCCGCCACTACGATACGACCGGCTGGAACATCCGGGTCGTGAAGACCGGGGATACTCTTGATCTCGGCGGGAAGACGCTCACGTTCCTTGAGGCGCCGATGCTCCACTGGCCCGACTCGATGTTCACCTACCTCGCGGAGGACGCCATCCTCTTCCCGAACGATGCCTTCGGCCAACATGTCGCAAGTGCCGCCCGGTTCGACGATGAACTCGGAAGAGACGTGGCGCTGGCCCACGCGCAGAAGTTCTTTGCGAACCTGATCATACCGCTTGCGCCGAAGGTCTTGAAGAAACTCGACGAGGTCGGCGCTCTCGGGATCGATATCAAGATGATCGCACCGAGCCACGGGGTCATCTGGCGGACATATGCCGGCGATATCCTCAAGGCCTATACCGACTGGAGCCGTGGCGTCTCAAAGGACAAGGTCACGATCGTCTACGATACCATGCACGGCTCGACGGGCATGATGGCGAAGGCTATAGCCGAGGGCGTCATGGCAGAGGGCGTCGACGTCCGGGTCTGCCTCCTCCGCGACGGCCGCCACGAGGGAACGCACCGAAGCGACGTCGTCACCGAGGTGCTCGACTCAAAGGCGGTCCTCATCGGGTCCCCGACGCTCCAGGACGAGGTCCTTCCCACGGTGGCGGGTTTCCTGAGTTACCTCCGGGGGCTGCGGCCGGGCCGTCTCGGGACAAAGAAGATCGGGTGCGCGTTCGGGTCGCACGGCGGTATGGGCGGTGCGGTTGCCCAAGCGAACGAGCTCCTGAAGGCTGCCGGGATTGAGGTGATCGAAGGCGGGTTCCAGGTGAACTACCGCCCGGATGCCGACGAACTCGCCCGGGCTTACGAGTTTGGACGAAGCGTGGCACGAAAGGTTCGGTCACGGTGACGCCCCTTCAAAACTAAAGCCTGTACGTCCGGATCCAGGACGATAGTCGCCCTTTTTGGGCGGCATACCTCTTTTAGACCCGATCATGCCGGTGCGGGAGAGCCGTGATTGTCCGGCTCCTCTTCACATCCATCTTCGGGGTGGATACGCTTTTTACCCCTGGTAACACTCTCCCTCGCATGATCCTTCTGTTCGGGATCGTGGGCCGGGGAGCCCCCGGCCTTGAGCCGGGGCTGTTGGCCGGGATGGTTGATTGAGAGGGGAGACGTGACTGGCATGAAGAACCGGTTCTGGATCGTCCTCTCGCTTCTGATCAGCGGCGCTGCCCTCGCAATCCTGCTTGCGGTGACCCTCACACCCGAGACGCGGGCTTACCTCGGGGAGGCAAGCATCACCGCCATTCTCATCGCTCTCGGGCTCCGTGCGGCGGCAATCCTCTGTCGCGTGGCGCGGATCCAGGTCCTCTGCCGCGGTCTCGGCTACACGGTGCCGTTTGGGAGCCTCACGACCATCCAGCTCCTCTCGCTCTTCGCCGGCTCGATCACTCCCGGACAGGTGGGCGGTGAACCCGTCAGGATCCACCGGCTCTCGCGCACCGGGCTCTCTCTCGGGGATGCCGTTGCCGTCGCCGTCGCGGAGAGGGTGCTCGACCTTGTTGTCTTTATCTCTCTCACCCTTGTGGCACTTTCCCTCCTTCAGCACCTCTGGGGCTATCTTGCCGCAACCGTCCTCTATCCTGTGGCGGTCTTCCTGCTCATCGTGCTTGGTCTTTTGCTGGGCCTCATCGCCCTTACCCGCCGGCCGGCGCTTGCGAAGCGGGTAATGGGCGGTATTGCCACCCGGGTGATCGATCGGTGCAGCCGGAGTCGGCGCTGGCTCCGGTTCTGTCCCGGGGCGGAGGGTGCAGAACCGCTCACCGAACGGATCGACCGCGAGACCGAGGCGTTCATCGCAGGCTCATCCCGATTTGCACGGGCCGGCCGGCGGGCGGTCGGCGGAGCACTCGTGCTCACGTTCCTCGAATGGGTTCTCTACTTCTCCGTCGCATCGGCCCTGCTGGTTGCTCTCGGGCTGCCGCCTTCTCTTCTGGAATCGCTCCTTTTCCAGGTAATTCTTCAGATGGTCGCCATCATTCCGCTTTTACCGGGATCGGCCGGAGTTGCAGAGTTCGGTGCCGCAACGCTCTATAGCCAGTTCGTACCCGCCTATCTTCTCGGCATCTTCGTTCTTCTCTGGCGTCTCTTCCTCTACTACCTCAATATACCCCTTGGGCTTCTTGCGGGCGTCGTTACCGCGAGGGGGGAGACCGGTTCCAGCCGTATTGAAAACCTATAACCCTTTATGAGACTAAGATCTATCGATTAACGTAGAATATGAACGAATTTTTCTGGCTTAGCGGACGATTTAAAAGCGTACGCTTCTCCAGCGGGGAGGATCATGATCACCGATACCGATATGTATGCCCTAAGCATCATCACTGAGAATCGGGCTGGCGTGCTGCGCGATGTGGCTACGGTTCTTGCGGACTATCAGGCCAACATCCAGATGATCCAGCAGTCTATCATCACCACCGGCCCAAAGACCGGGAAGGCCTACCTCTACTTTGAGTTTGAGGAATGCGGGAATCATGGAGACCTTATCGCCGATCTTACAAAGATCCCGTCCGTCATTGACGTCACGTTCTACCCGCCGTTCTCCCGGATATTTGGGTCACGGGTGATCATCATCGGCGGAGGTGCGCAGGTGGCACAGGTGGCGATGGGCGCCGTGAACGAGGCGGACCGCCATAACATCCGGGGTGAGCGGATATCGGTCGACACAATCCCCCTCGTCGGGGAACAGAACCTCGCGCTCGCCGTGGATGCGGTGGCCCGGCTCCCCCGGGCCTCGATCCTGGTGCTTGCGGGGTCGCTGATGGGCGGTGAGGTCTCGCGAGCCGTGGATCGGGTGAGGGCGGCAGGTATCCCGGTGATCGCCCTCAAGATGGCTGGCAGCGTCCCCGAGCATGCCGACCTGGTCGTGACCGATCCCATCCAGGCCGGGGTCTTTGCCGTGATGCACGTCAGCAGCAAAGGGGTCTTTGATATCAACCGTGTGCGGGGTCGTGAGTTCTGATGGAGCCGACGATCGATATGGCTGTGCGGGTCTTGCAGCGGGATGGGCTCGTTGTCTACCCGACAGAGACGGTCTATGGCCTCGGGGCGGATGCACTCTCCGAGGATGCAGTGATGCGGGTCTATGAGGCCAAGAACCGGCCGCTTGGAAAACCGATCTCGGTTGCGGTCTCGGATATGGAGATGCTCCGTGCCGTCGCGGTGGTAGACGACGCCGCCCGGGCTTTCATCGACAGGTTCCTGCCCGGACCGGTCACGGTGATCCTCCCGGCGAAGTCCTGCCTTCCAGAGACTCTCACGGGCGGAAGCGGTCTTATCGGCATTCGGTGGCCCAACCACCCGATCGCGCTTGAAATAATCTCCCGGCTTGACTCCCCCATCACCGCTACCAGCGCGAACCTCTCCGGCGAGGCCCCGCCGACCCGGCCGGAAGATGTCTCCGTTCCCCACGACTACCTGGTCGACGGTGGCGAGCTCCCGGGCACGCCGAGCACGGTGGCGGATCTCTCCAGTCGGCGCATCCTGCGGAAGGGCACCGAATGGGAAGAGGTGGAAGCGTTTCTGGAGGCCCTGTAACCCATGAATACGATACGGCTTCGCGATTTTATCGAGGACCGCGAGGGTTGCCTCTATGCGGTCTCAAACTACGACAACTCCGACCGGGTAGGCTGTATTCTCCGTTACGTCCCCGATACGGAGGGGGAGCGGGTGAGCCGCACCACCGGAAGGCGCTACCGGAAATACGATTTTTCCGAGGCATTCGCCTGGATCAGGGAGCATAAACCGGAGTACCTGGATTCAGTCCACCGGGTGCCGCACAGCGACGTAGTCCGGGTCTATAAACCGGAGGAGGAGATCGGGAAAGTGGCTGCCCGGAACGATCGGGTAAGGAGACTCCTCTCACACTTCAGCCTCCCGGCTGGCTCGTTCGGGTGCACGGGTTCGCTCCTCTGCGGCCTTGAGAACGCCGCCTCCGATATCGATATGGTGGTCTACGGCGACGCCTGGTTTACCGCCCAGCGCCAGCTCCGGCACCTGGTGGCGGCGGGGGTGATCCCCGCGATGAGCGAGGGGATGTGGCGGAAGGTCTACGATAAAAGGGTCCCGGAGATCTCGTTTGACGCGTTCGTCCTGC
>NZ_LFRO01000024.1:0-12321 GCF_001512385.1 Methanoculleus sp. DTU007
GACGTCACCAACCGGAAGTTCGGGATCAAGGAGGTGGAGATGCTCGGGTGCACCCTGATGGGAGGGACCCTGCTCTCGATGATGGCCTCGTTCCCCGCCGTAAAAGAGCGGGTCAACCACTGGGACGAGGAGGTGAAGAAGTCGAACTACTTCATCGACGCCCTCCTCGCCATCGAGGGCTCAAAGGTCCTCTCCGAGTACCCGAGAAAGCATACGCTCACCAAGGTCGACACCACCGGGAGCTTCGATGCGGTCGCCGCGACCCACAAGCGACGGGGCTTCTTCCTCTCCGACGAACTCTCAAAGCGCGGGATCGTCGGGGAGTTTGCAGGAGCGACGCGCACCTGGAAACTCAACACCTTCGGCCTCTCCTGGAAGAAGATCCGCTATCTCGCGGAGGCCTTCCAGGAGATCGCCACAAAATACAATCTGAATGTGAAACCGAGGACAGGATCAGCATGAGCAGAGATAACTACCGGCTGGGCACGCTCGCCCTCCACGCCGGGCAGTCGCCCGACCCGACGACGGGAGCCCGTGCCGTACCAATCTACCAGACGACCTCTTACGTCTTCCGTGATACGGAGCACGCAGCGAACCTTTTTGCGCTCAAAGAGCCCGGAAACATCTACACGCGGCTGATGAACCCCACCACCGACGTCTTCGAGCAGCGGATGGCTGCGATCGAGGGAGGAACCGCGGCGGTAGGGGTTGCGTCGGGGATGGCGGCGATCACAAACGCCCTCCTTGCCGTCACACAACCGGGCGACGAGATCGTCGCCGCCGACAACCTCTACGGCGGCACCTACGAACTCTTCAACTACACGTTCCCGAAACTCGGGCGCAAGGTGGTCTTCGTCGACTCGACCGACCTCGAGGCGTTTTCGGCGGCGGTGACGGGAAAGACCCGGGCGGTCTACGCGGAGTCGATCGGGAACCCGAAACTTGACGTCCCCGACTTTGAGGCCATCGCGGCGATCGCACACGACGCCGGGGTGCCGTTCGTCGTCGACAACACCGCGGCGGTCGGTCTCGTCCGCCCCATCGACCACGGTGCCGACATCGTCGTCCTCTCGGCGACCAAGTTCGTCGGGGGCCACGGCACCTCGATCGGCGGGGTGGTCGTCGATTCCGGCAACTTCGCCTGGGACAACGGAAAGTTCCCCGGCTTCACCGAGCCCGACCCCTCCTACCACGGGCTCAGGTACTGGGAGACGTTTGGGAATTTCCCGGGGCTCGGCAACGTCGCCCTCGCCTACAAGGTCCGGCTTGAGGTCCTCCGGGACATGGGAGCGTGCCTTTCCCCGATGAACGCCTTCCTCCTCTTGCTGGGGCTCGAGACCCTCCACCTCCGGGTCGAGCGGCACTCGGAGAATGCTCTCGCGGTCGCCCGGTTCCTCCGGGACCACCCGAAGGTCGCCTGGGTGAATTACCCCGGCCTCCCCGACCACCCGTCCCACGCCCTCGCCCGGAAATACCTCTCCGGCGGGTTCGGCGCCCTGGTCGGGTTCGGGGTGAAAGGGGGGTGTGATGCGAGCAAAAAGGTGATCGAGCGGCTCCGGCTCTTCTCGCACCTGGCAAACATCGGAGACTCAAAGAGCCTCGTCATCCACCCGGCGAGCACCACTCACCAGCAGCTGACGCTCGAGGAGCAGGCGGCCTGCGGGGTGACCCCGGACTACATACGCCTCTCCGTCGGGATAGAGGATGTCAGGGACATCATCGAAGACCTCGACCAGGCGCTCGGGGATGAGTAAGATGCCCGGATCGGTCGGCACCACAAGGACGGAGTACGTCACCTTCTCCGAACCCCTCCCTCTCGATAGCGGTGCGGTCCTTTCGCCGGTGACGATCGCCTACGAGACCTACGGCCGGCTGAACCGGGAGAAGAGCAACGCGATCCTGATCTGCCACGCCCTCTCGGGCGACGCCCACGCGGCAGGCTACCATGAAGGTGAGACCCGGCCTGGGTGGTGGGACGGCGTCATCGGGCCCGGAAAGGCCTTCGACACCGACCGTTACTTCGTCATCTGCTCCAACGTCATCGGCGGCTGCAAGGGCTCGACCGGCCCCTCCTCCATCAACCCCGCGACCGGCCGGCCCTATGCCCTGGAGTTTCCGGTGATCACCGTGCGGGACATGGTCCGGGCGCAGAAACGCCTGATCGACCACCTCGGGATCAACTGCCTCGCCGCGGTGGCGGGGGGTTCGATGGGGGGCATGCAGGCGCTCCAGTGGTCGGTCACCTACCCGGAGGCGGTCCGGAAGGTGATCGCCATCGCCACGACCGCACGCTCGACCGCCCAGCAGATCGCCTTCAACGAGGTCGGGCGGCAGGCAATCATGGCCGATCCCGCGTGGGCGGGCGGGGCCTACCCGGCGGATCGCCCGCCGGTGCAGGGGCTTAGGCTCGCCCGGATGATCGGGCACATCACCTACCTCTCCGACGGGGCGATGCGCGAGAAGTTCGGGCGCAACCTGCAGGGCCGCAGCAGCGTCGGCTACGGGTTCTCCACCGAGTTTCAGGTCGAGAGTTACCTCCACCACCAGGGCGAGACCTTCACCCGGCGTTTCGACGCCAACTCCTACCTCTACATCACCCGGGCGCTCGACTACTTCGATCTCGCCGTGGACGACTCGCTCGCCGCTGGGTTTGCCGGGGCGAAGGCCTCGTTCCTGGTCGTCTCGGTCTCCTCGGACTGGCTCTACCCGCCCTACCAGTCCGAGGAGATCGTCAATGCCCTGGCCGCAAACGGCATTCCCGTCCATTACTGCGAGATCCGGTCGAATTACGGGCACGACGGATTCCTCCTCGAGTATGGGCAGTTGAACTACATCATCGGCACGTTCCTCGACCACCTGCTCGTCCGGGACGTCATGGAGACGGGCATTCCGACCATCGTCGAACGGGCGTCCATTCACGACGCTTCCCGGATCATGATCGAGAACGGCGTCAACCACCTCCCCGTCCTCTCTGAGAAGGGCGATCTCGCCGGGATCGTCACCTCCTGGGACATCGCGAAAGCGGTTGCCTGCGATTATGGGAGCCTCGACGAGATCATGTCGCGCTCGGTCGTCACCGCCGCCCCGGACGAGCCGGTCGCGGAGGTCGCCCGGAGGATGGAGGAGCGGTCGATCTCCGCCCTTCCCGTCGTCGACGCGGACCGGCGGGTGATCGGGCTCATATCGAGCGATGCGATCAGCACCCTCATAGGGAGGTGCACATGACGCCGCAGGCAGAGACGGATGAATCGGCCCTCCTGGTCTTCGGGTGCCCGGAGGTTCCGGTGCAGGCGGCGATCGGTCTGTACCTTGCAGGCCGGCTCGCTGAAGATGGCTACGACGTCCTCTGTGCCGGGAACGCCTCGGTTCTTGGCCTCCTCCGCGTCTCCGACTGGAGGCAGCACTACATCGGAAAGACCATCGACCTCGACCGCTGTATCGGGGAACTGGCGGAGAGGAAGCGGAATGCCGCTCTCTGTGTGGTCTTCGCCCATAACGATGCCGGCGTCTCGTATGCCGCGACGGTGCGCCACCTCCTCCCCAACGCACGCCTCCTCCTCATTATCTTCGGCAGGATCGCCGAAGAACTCGCAGCAGGGGTCGAGTTCCCCTGCGAGAAGGTCGTGGAGAAGGCGGTCCACAACCCGGGAAAACTAAAAATTGGGATCGACGAGGTCTTCGGATGGCGTGCATCGACGAGCTGAACCCTGAGGTTCTCCTTCGGGGAGCCTCGTTTGCTGAGTGCCGGAAGGCGGTGGAGAAGCGCTGCCGCGAGATCTACTACGTCGATCCGGGGTACGCGATCGTTGATACGCACATCATCGGGGTCCCGCCGATCGCCGTCGGGGTGGAGGAGGATGCCTACATCGTCCTCCCCTACACCAAGCCCTGCTACGGGACGTTCCTGATCCGTGTGCCGGGGGGCGCGGAGGTCGAACGGCTCCGGCTGAAGGGGAGGCGGAGACCATGACCGAACCGAACCGGGTCTGGCTGGTGCGTTACTCCGAGGTCTTCCTCAAGTCGGAGCCCGTCCGCCGGGCGTGGGAGAAGAGCCTTGTTTGCGGGATCGAACGAGTGCTCCCGGGTGCAAAAGTCCGGCGTGAGCGCGGGAGGATCTGGCTTACCGGGGACGTCGACCCGGAGGTGCTCCGGAATATCTTTGGCATCGTCTCGTTCTCGCTCTGCGATGTCGTGCCGCTCGACGATCTGCCGGCGGGGCTTCTTAGGTTCTGCGATGATCACGATATCGAAGACGCCGCGACCTTCGCCCTCCGGATCCGGCGCGTCGGGACTCACCCCTTCACCTCACAGGATCTTGCCAGGCGGCTTGGAGACCTGGTCCGGTCGGAGTACCCGCACCTTTCGGTCGACCTCGATCACCCAGAACGGGAGATCTTTATCGAGGTCCGGGACGGGACCTGCTACCTCTTCGACCAGAAGATCCCTGGCGCCGGCGGCATCCCCCCGGGTGTGGAGGGGACGCTTGTTGCGCTCATCTCCGGGGGGATCGACTCCCCGGTCGCGGCCTACCTGATGATGAAGCGGGGGTGCCGGATCGTCCCGATCTATGTCGGGCTCGAGGGCTTCCTTGACGAGACGAACCTTGCCCGGACGAAGGCCACGGTCGAGGCCCTCCGCCGCTACCAGCCGGATATCGATCTTATGGTCGTTCGGGATGGATACCTCGCCCGGGCGCGGCGGACGCTTGAAGAGCGGGGAGAGGAGCGTTATACCTGCCTCCTCTGCAAGCGGCGAATGTATCGGATCGCCGCTGAAGTCGCCCGGAGGGTGGGGGCGAAGGGCTTTGTCACCGGCGAGTCGATGGGCCAGGTCGCATCGCAGACCCTGGACAACCTGGCGGTGCTCACCGATGCGGCGACGATCCCTGTTTACCGGCCGCTGATCGGGTTCGACAAGGAGGACGTCATCCGAATTGCCCGCGATATCGGGACGTTCGATGTCTCGATCGCACCCGCAAGCGGATGCGGAGCGGTCCCGGCACGTCCCTGCACCGCTGCGGCGATCGAGACGGTCCGTGCGCTCGAAGAGGCGGTGGGGGATGCCGGAGATGTGGAAATGCTGTCTATTCAAGTATGTGAATGATCAAATGGGGCAATACCTATGGGAAGGATATACAATGACATCACCAGGACGATCGGGAACACCCCGCTTGTCCGGTTGAACCGCGTAACAGATGGGGCCCGGGCGACGGTCCTCGCCAAGGTGGAGTCGTTCAACCCGATGGGGAGCGTGAAAGACCGGATCGGTGTTGCGATGATCGACGAGGCCGAGCGGGCCGGCGATATCCGGGAAGGGACGACGATCGTCGAGGCGACGAGCGGCAACACCGGGATTGCGCTTGCGTTCGTCTGTGCCGCCCGCGGCTACCCGCTCATCCTGGTGATGCCCGAGACGATGAGTGTGGAACGGCGCAAACTTCTCGCCGCGCTGGGGGCCGAGGTGGTCCTCACCCCCGGGGCCGAGGGGATGAAGGGAGCGGTCAGCCGTGCCGCCAAAATCGCCGCCGAGAAACCGAACGCCTACTTCATGCCCAGGCAGTTCGATAACCCGGCGAATCCAGCCGTCCACCGCCGGACAACCGCCGAGGAGATCTGGCGGGACACCGACGGGGCCGTCGATGCCATCGTCGCCGGCGTCGGGACGGGAGGAACGATCACCGGGATTGCCGAGGTCATCAAGGCGCGGAAACCCTCATTTAGGGCGATCGCTGTCGAGCCTGCCGAGTCCCCCGTCCTCTCCGGCGGCCAGGCTGGCCCGCACCGAATCCAGGGGATCGGGGCCGGGTTCGTACCGGGCGTTCTTCGGACCGATCTCATCGACGAGGTCGTCCGGGTCACCGCCGAGGATGCCTTCGCGATGGCACGCCGGCTCGCCGCCAAAGAGGGTATCCTCGCCGGCATATCCTCGGGTGCGGCGGTCCATGCGGCCTGCGAGGTCGCCCGCCGGCCGGAGTACGAGGGAAAGGTGATCGTCGTCATCCTCCCGGATACAGGCGAGCGGTACCTCTCGACGGACCTCTTTAGCGCCTGAGGCGGGGGCGACGCGGTGAGCATCAGGGAAGACATCCAGACGGTCTTTGACAAGGACCCGGCGGCCCGGTCGACGCTCGAGGTCCTCCTCTGCTACCCGGGCCTCCACGCCATCTGGGCGCACCGGATAGCGCACGCCCTCTACCGCCGCCGACTCTACTTCCTGGCCCGGCTCGTCTCTCATATATCGCGGGCGCTGACCGGGATCGAGATCCACCCCGGCGCGAAGATCGGCCGCCGGGTCTTCATCGACCACGGGTCGGGTGTCGTGATCGGGGAGACCGCGGAGGTCGGGGACGATGTCCTGATCTACATGGGTGTGGTGCTCGGCGGGACCGCCCTCGAACGGACAAAGCGGCACCCGACGATCGAGGACGGCGTCATCATCGGGTCGGGGGCGATCGTGCTTGGCCCCATCACCGTCGGGCGCGGGGCAAAGATCGGCGCAGGCTCGGTCGTCGTCCACCCCGTCCCCCCCGGTGCGACGGTCGTCGGGGTCCCGGGCAGGCTTGCCGGTCCGAAGTGTCCGCGGGGCCAGGAGAAACTCGACCGCGGCGACCTTCCCGACCCGATGCTCCGGGTAATCAGCCGCATGCTTGATAGGCAGAATCGGATTGAGGAGCGGCTCCGGGCGATGGAGCGGGCGGGCCTGGTTCCCGGAAGACGCCAGGAGGAGATCGAACTCGAGGAGAGAGTCCGGGCGGCGTTAAAAGAGGTGATCGACCCGGAGGTCGGGATCGATCTCGTCGACCTCGGTCTGATCCGGGGGATCACCGTCCGGGACTCATCGGTGCTTGTCGAGATGGTCCTGACCACCGCCACCTGCCCGCTCGTCGACTACCTCACCGACCAGGTCCGGCGCCGGGTCCTCGAGGTGAGCGGCGTTCAGAACGTCGAGGTGCAGGTTCTCGACGAGCCCTGGGACTGGGACCGGTTCTTCGGCGAACGGAATCTCTTCGAGAAGACCTGAAAATGACTACCGCGGGAGATCCAGCATCCGCTGGATCGCGACCCGCGCCCGGGCGGCGGTATCCTCCGGGACCGTCACCCGCGGCTTGCACTCTTCGAGGGTGGCGCATACCTTTGCGAGATTGGTCTTCTTCATATTGACGCAGATTGCCTTCTTTGAGAGGGGATAAAAGACCTTTCCCGGGCACTTCTTCTCGAGCTGGTGGAGGAGCCCGACCTCGGTCCCGATGATGAACTCCCGACGGGGGCTATCGCAGGCGTGGCGCACCATCCCCGAGGTCGAGAAGACGTGATCGGCCAGATCAATCACCTCGGGCCGGCACTCGGGGTGGACGAGCACCTCGGCTTCCGGATGTGCGCGGCGGGCGGCCAGCACCTCATCGGCCGTCATCCGGTCGTGGACGATGCAGTAGCCCTCCCAGGGGAGGATCTCCTTTTTTGTGAACCGGGCGACGTAGCGGCCGAGGTTTCTGTCGGGGAGGAAGATCACCTGCTCTGCGTCGAGCGACTCGACGACCGCGACGGCGTTTGCGGAGGTGCAGCAGATGTCGCTCTCCGCCTTCACCGCGGCGGAGGTGTTGACGTAGGCGACGACGGCGGCCTCCGGGAACCGCTCGCGCAGCACCCGGACCTCGCCGGGGGTAACCATCTCCGCCATCGGGCAGCAGGCGTCGGCCGCGGGGAGAAGGACGGTCTTTGCCGGCGAAAGGATCGCCGCCGTCTCGGCCATGAAGTCGACGCCGGCAAAGACGATGACGTCGGCCTCGGCCTTCGCCGCCGCCCGGGCGAGTTCAAGCGAGTCCCCGACGAGGTCGGCGACCTCCTGCACCGCCGGGATCTGGTAGTTGTGGGCGAGGATGATGGCGTCTCGCTCCTCTTTCAGCGCTGCTATCCGTTCGGCGAGGGTTTTATCGGTATTGACGGACGGGATGGTATCACAACCTCTGGTCTATGATACAGGTCGTTTTCACAAACGTTATTCCTGCGTACACTTAACAATTGTGAACGTACGGTGCGGCCCGGGACTCCCCCGGGCCGCGCGGAGACGATCTCATGGCGCGAATTCTATCCGAGCGGGATGTGGCGATCTTAAAGAAGGCCGCTCCCGAATGCACGGGGCTTGTATGTGCGGGTTCGGGAGGGCCCTACCGGTCCGTCCTCCCCCCGCTCGCGAACCACTACGCAGCGAATGCGGAGGACTTCCGCATCCGTCTGGAACGGCTCGATGACGACGACCTCCACTACCTCGCGGGGCTGATACTGGACGGGAGCGAGAGCCTCGGGTGCGTCTCACCCGAATACATCGAGGTCTTTCTTTCCGTCGTCGATATCCGGCTCGGCCGGGATGTCGCCCTCTCGATCCTCGAGCACTACGAGGGCAGTGGTGGGTGCGCCCCGTGATCCCCCGCATCAGACGTCCCAGAACGGGGTGAGATCGCAGCCTGTGCAGGGGAGGCACATCGTCCTCGCCCGCCGCGGGTCGAGGTTGTACCGCTCCAGTATCTCCCGGGTCATCACCGTGAGCCGGAGGAGACGCTCCGCCGACGGACGCTCGACGGCGATCTCGCCTGCCCGGAGGGGCGATGCGGAGATCGCTCTAAGGATGGGAATGACGCCAATCTTCGCAAGATGGGTGACGCCGTCCCTGATCGTCTCGTCGTCCTCGCCGAGACCGATGATGAAGTTCGAGAAGACCGCGTTCCGCCCAAAGACCTCTACCGCATCTTTGAGCGCATCGAGGATGAACGAGAGGGAGAGGCCGGGACAGACCCGCGAGAAGATCTCGGGGTCCATCGTCTCGACGTTGTACTTGATCTCGTCGGCACCGGCGGCACGGAGGATCGCGGTCGAGTCCGCGGTGGGGTAGACCGAGACCCCGATCGGGAGGTCGAACCGTGTTCGGAGCGCCCTCACCACGGCGGCCACCCGCTCCACCTCCTGCTCCGGCGTCTCGGCGACGCCGCTCGTGAGGGAGATCGCAGAGAGGCTCCCGCTGGCAGCGGCCTCCTCGACCATTCTCACGATCGTCTCCGTATCCTTGATCGCCCCGTCGAGTTTCGGCACCGGACAGTACTTACAGTCGTAGACGCAGCGCTCGCTGACGGTGACGTATGCCTGCTCCGGGCAGTGGCAGAGCGGGCGTTCGATGCTGCCCCGCGTGATCGTCTCGCCGTCGCGGACGACGGCGACCCCGTCCCCGTCCGGGACGACCCGGAGCGGCGATGCCGGGTTGATGGAGAGCCTGACCCTCCGGCTGCCGGAGCGGATGAAGATCGATGTTCCTCCGGCTCCCGGGCCAGCCGTCGCCGTCGTTGATTGGAGAGCAGGGGCGAGCGCCTCGTCGATGCTCGCCGATCCGATACTGATGAGGTATGCCTTCTCCTCGGGTGTCATGGTGTGCATCTCTTCTCCTCCCGGTTGTCGCCACAGGCTCTTGGGTCACGAAATTAACAATTGTGAATCTGCACACGGATCTCTTCTGAGATCCTTATAATTTTTACTGTTGCGCCGGATACGCCGTATTTCGCTCCTGACCCCTGAGGGTATTTATGGGATCGCAAAACCAACATTCACAACAGAAGTATGCAGATCATCCTCCCGGACCGGAGCGTGCGAACGCTCGCTCGCACCTCCGCGCCGATAGAAGAGATCCTCCGTGAACTCGGGATCAACCCGACGACCGTGATCGTCACAAAAAACGGCAAGATCGTCCCCGAAGACGTGGTGGCGACCGAGGGCGACGAGATCCGGATCATCCGGTTCTCGCACGGCG
The DNA here is from genome assembly GCF_001512385.1 of Methanoculleus sp. DTU007. Taxonomy (NCBI): domain Archaea; kingdom Methanobacteriati; phylum Methanobacteriota; class Methanomicrobia; order Methanomicrobiales; family Methanomicrobiaceae; genus Methanoculleus; species Methanoculleus sp. DTU007. The sequence goes on from NZ_LFRO01000024.1 coordinate 9,793, forward strand.
GGTGAGCCGGTGACTTTCGGTGGGAACCGGTGCTCCCTCTGCGGCGAACCCGCGGTCGTCCGCCTCGTCGAGCCGGAGCGGCGGCTCTGCGCCGCCCACTTCATCGAAGACGCCGAAGCCCGTGTCTTTGCCGCCATGAAGCGCGAGTGCATGGTATCTCCGGGCGACCGGGTCGCCGTCGGCCTGAGCGGGGGAAAGGACAGCACCGCCCTGCTCCTGATGCTCCACCGCTCTCTCCCGGCGCTTGGGGCAGACCTCGTCGCGGTCACCATCGACGAAGGGATCGCGGGTTACCGGGAGGAGACCCTCAGGGCCGCGGAGGCTCTGACGCAGGAGCTCGGTGTCGAGCACGCGATCGTCACGTTCGCCGACCTCTTCGGGGCGGACCTCGATTCGATGCTCGTCGGCAGGGAGGCGCAGGGCTGCACCGTCTGCGGGGTGCTGCGCCGGCGGGCACTCGCCGAGGGGGTGAAGCGGGTCGGCGCGACGAAGCTTGCCACCGGGCATAACCTCGACGACGAGGCGCAGTCGGTCCTGATGAACGTCCTCCGCGGCGACCTCCCTCGCCTTCTCCAGGACACCTCGACCGGCTATCCGGGTTATTTCGTCCCCCGGATAAAACCGCTCGCCGTCCTCTCCGAGAAGGAGATCGTGACCTACCTCCTCCTCCGCGGTTACTTCCGCGACCTGCCCGAGTGTCCTTATGCCGGGACGGCGCTCCGGTCGGAGGTGCGCTCGATGGTTGCAGAACTCGAACACCGTCATCCGGGCACGATGCATCGCATCATGAGGTTCCGCGACGGCGTCCGGCGTCTGGCCCGCCCGGCGGAGCCGGCCAGGGCGCTTTCCGCCTGCCGCATCTGCGGCGAACTCACGAGCGGCGAGGTCTGCCAGGTCTGCCGGCTGCTCGGGCGGGATGAGCGGTAACTGCGGCACGCCGATGGCTGGAGCGCCTTGTCCATGCCTCCCGCTCCGGTGGCTCCCGGATCGAGTGCGCCGCAGGAGAGTCCTGTCTCTTTCGGGCGACGACCGCCCTGATGGTTTGCCGCATTCGGTCCGAACTCGGCTGAGATGCGGAAAGAATTGCCGAAAGAAGAACTATAATGGCATGAGAGGGAGCATAGTGATATAGCGGATTCACAATTGTGAATTCCAGCGCCAAGGTGGCGGAGTGGCTACGCGGTTGACTGCAGATCAACTACACCCCGGTTCAAATCCGGGCCCTGGCTCTCTTCTGTTGTATCGTTTCGCGGCGACGCTGCGATCCTCCGCTCCGGGTCTCTCTTCCGTATCGTGACTCCCTGGTCCGGCGGGGCCGATCGCGAAACACACTTTTCTCCCTGCTTCTGCTCTCCTGTCCGGGTGTTGCAGGCCACGCCGCATACCCCGTCTCCATTCCGAATGTGCCGCAGATGAGTCGGCCCTGCTTCCCTCCCGTACCTGTTAAACCCTTCCGTTCGGAGGGAAACCCGGAAAAATTCGCCGCTTTGTTAATCTATATCTATCTGCATGTGGCATCTACTATGCAGAGTTCACAATTGTGAACTCAGGCGCCCGGGTGGCAGAGGGGTTATGCGTCCGACTGCAGATCGGAGGAGATGAGTTCAAGTCTCATCCCGGGCTTTAAGGGATACCATGAGTATTAGAGTCCAGAAGACGTTCGAAGCCCTCTTCGCCCTTGAGGACCTGCGGGAGATCTTTCGTGGTTCGCTCCCGACCGGCCTTGACGAGGAGGAAGAGAAGGCGTTCCGCGCTAAGATCGCGGATCTGAAGTCCATCATCGCGGAGCTTGAAGAAGACCGGGGTACTCCCCGCACCACGATGATCGCCGANNGCCCTGATCTCGTACGGCGACGGCTACTCCACCTGTGACGCCTGCCGAAAGCCCTTCCGGCTCGATAAGATCACGAAGCCCTCCATTGCGGCGTTCCACGAGGACCTCGCGAAGTTCGTGAACATGGACCAGGCGCGGGTCGTCCCCGGCGCACGACGCGGGTTCCAGGCAGTCGCCTCCACGCTCGTCTCGAAGGGCGATCCCGTCATCGTCTCGGCCCTCGCCCATTACACGGAGTTCCTGGCCGTGGAAGAAGCGGGAGGCGTCGTGAAGGAGGTGCCGCTTGACGCCGGCAATCGCGTCACGGCGGATGCAACGGCGGAGAAGATCGAGGAGGTCGTCCGGGAGAGCGGAAAAACCCCGGCCCTCGTGATGATCGACCATTACGACTACCAGTTCGCAAACCAGCACGACGTCCGGGGGATCGCGAAGGTCGCGCACCAGTACGACATCCCGTTCCTCTACAACGGTGCCTACACGGTCGGCGTCATGCCGGTCGACGGCAAGGCAATCGGGGCCGACTTCGTCGTCGGCTCCGGACACAAGAGTATGGCATCGGTCGCGCCGTCCGGAGTGCTGGCGACGACCGATGAATGGGCACCGAAAGTGCTGCGCACCACCGCGATGGTCGGCGACGTCACCAACCGGAAGTTCGGGATCAAGGAGGTGGAGATGCTCGGGTGCACCCTGATGGG
>NZ_LFRO01000071.1:0-309 GCF_001512385.1 Methanoculleus sp. DTU007
TTCTCTGAACCATCGCTTTACGCACCTAGCGGAACTTTAGCTCCGTTTCTATCGAAACGTCGCCACACGCACCTAAGTGGTGCTCAAGCTCCGGTTCTACGAACCATCGCTCATCGCAACGCACTGCCCCCGCTCCGAGGTGTGGGGTGCGACTGCCGGAACGGCAGGAGCACGAGCACCGTCAGGTGCGAGCTACGACGCTCCACTAGGAGCAGAGTTGAAGCACCGTAGGTGCGTCTGAGGAGGCCGAAGGCCGGGCGGGGTGGGGGAATAACATGCCTCCATAATTAATATACGGAGACAGGGGTG
>NZ_LFRO01000071.1:349-6261 GCF_001512385.1 Methanoculleus sp. DTU007
AGGCAAAAAATGACATCTTACAGTTGTTTCAGGGCCAACCGCCTGCAAAACATGACCCCAGGGGGAAGCAAACCCCCAGGGCTCACTTACTCCCCAACCTTCCTCACCTTCCTCACCCTCACCGCGATCCCGCGCTTTGATCGGAGCATCTCGTCTGCGCCCATCAGCGCCCGGCCGGTGGCGATCGCGAGCGGGCCTTCGATCAGCACCTCATCGCCCTCCCGTATCCGGGGGTCGCAGTCCGTGATCCCCGGCGCGAGGATGTCGCCCTGCGGGACGAACGCATCGATCCTGACCCGGTAACCCTCCGGTATCAGATCCCACCCCTCAAACGTCGGGCGGAAGAGCCCGGTCCCGGGGTCGATGCTGAAGAGTTGCTGCTTTCCGCGGAGGACCGCCATCTGCATGCTCCTACCACGGATCTGGAGGCCTTTTGTATCGATATCGGTCGCAAACTGCCAGGAGACGGTCCCGCGAATGGTGTCGGTCTGCATCCGCCGTTCACCCTCGAGGGCGTCGGAGAGCGCCCGAAGCGAGGTGGGCGAGGTTGGGTGTCCCCGGCAGGTCACCTCGAGATCGATCCCGCAGGCTTCCGCCGCCATCTCTGCGACGGTGAGCGCTCCGCCCTCAAGGTGCGCGATCACCCGGCGGTACGGGTGCGCAGCAAAGTAGCGGGCGAGGATATCGGCGATGAAGGCGCACTCCTCACGGTCCCAGTAGCCGGTCACCGGTACGTCGTAGTGGCCCGCCGGATAGATCCGCTCAAGTTCTCGGGGAACAAGGCCGAGGGGTGAGGTGACGATCAGTTCGTGAGCCCGCCGGTCCACGGCGTTCATGAAGAACTTGTGGCTCCGGGAGAGTGAGTAAGGCTTCTTCGCCGAGCAGGGGAGGAGGACCGCGACGTCGGTTCTGGTCGGGATGAACCGTTCGATCACCCGATCGGCGAACCGCCGGATCTCCGCACGATTTTGAGACTCGGCGGTGTTTGCGTGCATCGGCACCGCCCGCACTATCGGGAGGGAGCGCTCCATGAATGCATAGTTCCGGTCGAGGAACCGCATGACCCCCACCTGTGCGGCGTCTGCACGGCATCGCAACTCCATCAGTTCCCGGAGCCTGCCCGCCTCGATGTAGTGCCGCACGAGGGCAATCTCCCGGTCCAGCGCGAGGCGGTTGTGCTTTGCAAGGTCGCCGTCCCGGCAGCCCTCACACCCGCATACCCCGGTCTCCATCAGTGAAGCGGGGAACTCCCCTTCCGGGAGGCAGAAGAGATTCTGCGCGGAGGCAAGATCGACCGCCCGATAGTCGAAGAGATCAAAGCCCGAGTAGATGAGGAGGCAGGCGGTCGAGGGGAGCGCAGATGCCGGGGCATACCATGCAGTGTCCGGCGGGATCTTCTCTTTTAAGACCGCAAGCCACCCTGCGTAGTTCCGCGGGTTTTTAAGCGCCGTATGCCAGTTCGCAATCAGGACACAGTCACCCGACTCCGCTCTCGATGGGGCAAGCGGGTGGACGGCCATCGGCTGCCCCTCCCCGGGGGAGAAGTAGTCGCGGACAAACGCCTCATCCGCGGCAAGCGGGACGTTTGAGAAGGGGCGCTTGCGAAGTGCCGGGAAGAGAGCGTCAGTATCGAGGGCGGCAGGGAGGGATACCCTCTTTTCACCCTCTTCATAAACTCCTATTCGCGCAAGACCGTCGCGTTTTTGAGCCTCATACCTGCTCACGGTACACCTCCACATCAGGGAGCTCCTCGAGGACGAGACGGATCCACTCCTCACCGCATCGGACGGCAAACTGTTTCTCCGGGTGCGCCTCCATCAATGCCCGGATCCCTGCGCATCCCGACCGGACCATCTCATCGTCCCATTCCGGGACCTCACTCTGGCCCACGGGGAAGGTCTCCGCAAGTTCCGTGGGATACGGCCCGAAAGGAGGCTTGAAGTTCAGCACCGTGTCAAACCCGGGAACTTCGCGCCCGTCAAACGAGACCAGTACCCGGTCACCGAGCGGGATCCGGGGGATGACCTCCTGGTACCGGAGCACCTCAGTTCTCTGGCAACTCTCTGAACCCCGGTAGAAGAACCGGCGCTTGGAGACAGGGTCATCGCGCTCAAGCTCCGCAGCGTGGGCGAGGAGCTCCCGGTAGCCGTCGAGGAGACGCGGGTGGCTCCGGCACCGCTCGTCGACCAGTTCCCAGAGGGTCCCGTCCAAAATTGCCTGCCGGATGCGGGCGATCTCCGCGATAGTGACATACAGGTTGTGGAGAGCAAGCAGCCTTTCCCGATCCTCGGACTTCCGGAGTTCGTCGGCGGTCATCGAACGGCAGACCCGGCAGGGACAGGGGAGTTCCGCGAGCTCCTCAATCTTGAAGCTCCCGTGCGGGGTGATGTAGCGCCCTTCCCGGGCAAAGAGAGCATACGCGGCCGAGTCGAAGAGGTCGCAGCCCATGGCAACGGCAAGGGCGAACATCGACGGGTGGCCTGCACCGAAGAGGTGGACGGCGGTTGCAGGGGAGAGGCCGCGTTTGGCCGCGAGGACGACCCGAACGAGATCCCGGTAGCGGTAACTCTCCATCAGCGGCACAACGGCGCCGATAGGACAGAAGGTGAAGTTCAGGTCCTGGACGGCCCGTCCCGCCTCCTCACGGAGGTCGGTAAAGATTCCGCCCTGCACCGGCCCTGCCAGGTTCGCGTCAGGGAAGAGTTGTTGAGCTTCACGAATCCGGTCCATGGTGATCGCGAGCTCCCGCTCAGCCCTCTCCCTGCTGGCGTCCGGCGGGGTGGGGAGGTCCAGGGGGACAATAATATCACTCCCTATCGCCTGCTGGAACTCAAGCGTGTCCCGGTTACTTACTTCGACCTCCCCGTAGACCGAGAGCTGGAACGAGCCGGAGTCGGTCATGATGACGCCGTCGAAGTCGAGAACATGATGCAGCCCTTCCGCAAGCGCTCGATCGCGGTATTCTGTGCTCCGCCTGAAGATGTAGGCATTCGTGATCAGAGCCTCAACCCCCATCTCCTGCATCTCGCGGGGGGTCACCAGAGGAAGGTGCGGGTTGACGACGGGAAGGAGGGCAGGTGTCCGGACGATCTTGTCGTTCACCCGGAGTCGCCCCACCCTCCCTGCGATATCTTTGTGTATGACTTCAAAATTGATTGCCATTCGGATTAAACCGCCTTTTCATCGAATATCTGCCCCTCAAAAATCTGTACGGTAACATCGCTGCGCCTCCAGCACCCGGGCTGGAGCCCGGCCTTGATGCAGGTCTGGTCAAGGAACTCCCTGCTGTTCCACCCGCACTCGGTGGCAACCTGTGGGAGGAGAAGGCCGCCGGTTCCAAGACCGGTGATGATCAGGCCGTGCCTCCCGACCTCGACGAAGTTCGGGCGCTCCTCCGGCGGGCAGTCGAGCGGGCGGGGCTGGGTAAGCACTGTCACCTCGAGATCGAGATCGGCAAGTTCCGACCGAGAGACCGGCGGAAACCGGGGGTCCTCAAGAGCGGCCGACGTAGCCGCCTCGACGAGCGCGTCGCCGAGCGGTCTTATCGGATACGGGAGGCCGATGCAGCCGCGGAGGCATCCCTGCCGCTTGATCGTAACAAAGACGCCCCGCTTCTCTTGAAAGACCGAAGGTAAAGCGGGCAGTACCACCCGTTCACCGCTGACGGCTCTCTCGATTACACTTCGTGCCAATAGAACTGCCATTCTGCCTTCTTCCGGGGTCAGCATTTCCATCAGAATGGGTCGTATGATTTTGAATACTTTTAGTCTTTCCCAGAAGAGAAGGACGCGGGAGCACCAGCCGTCGGGATACTGACCGGCCCGGTGACGGAGCAGGGTGCTCTGCCCTCAGTGCGCACCTGGAGGGTCAGGATCTCACCGGCAGGAATGGGACGATCGAGGCGCAGACTGATAATCCGCTCTTGGCCGGGGTGAATGAGCATACCCTCTCCAGGCGAGACCACAGCCCACATCCCGGGCTCTGGGATGGGATCTTTCGAGAGTGCGAGGATCTCAATGTAATCATCCATCATGATCGTCACGGTTGCCCGGGAGAGATCGATGGCCCCTTCCTCCCCGGTATGAGCGACGCGAAAGGTGAGGGTATCGATAGATGTTTCGGAGGGACCCGGGACCGATGAGGAGCCGTAAACCCCTCCGGCAACCTCAAGCTGCGGTTCACCTGCGGCGAGAACCGGGTATACGTCCACAGCGGGGGCCGGGCCCATGGCGCCCGCACCGAGTGAGACAAGTGAGAAGAGTGTGGTGACAACAGTGAATGCCACAAAGATTACCGCAAGTTCCAGATGTGTGCAGGTTTCACCTCCCCCCATGGTAACGTCAATGGTAGGACTAGATACGAGTATATATAGTTATGCTACAGGGTGTGCGCGGTTGACACGATGGGTCTCACCGGGCGGTCCTAAGCGCCCACGGGTTGAGGAAAGGGTCGGGCAGGGTACACGTGCGGTTTTATATTCTCATTACAATATATTATATGGGAGAGGGAGAGTGCGGCCGACGGTGGCACATCCGGTGCTGCTGAGGAAAGTCCTCCCACCAACCAGACACGCAGCCGCATGCAAGTGCGGGTGGCGAGAGCCACGGCAATGACACAGAAACGATACGGCCCGCCGTCAGTGATGAAACGACTGAGCCTCGAGAGGCGAGAAGCGTGGGAAACTCACGCGAGCAACTCGTTGAACGTAGCGGCGGGATACGATGAAACGGTGAATCCCTGCGGGTGCAAACCAGAATAGGGCATATGGATCGTCTGGTATCCGCCCAGGTATGGCGCTCAGCTGAATGCCGCACAGAACAGAAGGAGGCTTACTCCTCCCACTCCTTGCTAACCATCAACTCTTCTCGGTGATGATCTTAGAGTATCTCAGCCCTTTCGCGGTTTGAGCTCGATCTCATCAAACGTCACGATATGTGAGTCGAAGACATCGCCTTTGTCGTTTATGAAGAGCTGGACGAAGATCTCGGCGAGCGTGTTCTCCATGGATATAACATCCCCATGCTCCGCCCGCACATCAAAACCAAGTGACTCCAGTTCGCTCCGGACGGCATCCCTGGTGTAGTATGTCGAGAGTATATCCCTGACCTTCGCGAGGAGGCTCTGCTGCTCTTCAACCTTCACAGCCATACTCCACCNNATGTATTCTTGGGTATATTAACATCTCCAAGAAATGTATAAGTAAAAAAATTACCAATGGTAATATATGGAGATCCCCACCCCGGCTGAGTTGCGTGAAAAACGGATCCGTATGGGCCTAAAGCAGGCAGATGTAGCCCGTATGGCCGGCATCAGCCAATCCATGGTCGCGCGGATCGAGGCAGGCAGCGTAGATCCAAGGGTGAGTACGCTTGCAAAGATTGTGGAGGTCCTGCAGGCGGCGGAACACTCGGAGATCACAGCGAGCGAGGTGATGAGCGCACCCGTATACTCCGTTGCCCCTGATGACCCCGTCAGCCGTGCCGTCGAGATCATGAGCCAGAACAGTATCTCTCAGCTGCCCGTGCTAGAGAATGGGGTACCTATCGGGTGCATATCCGAGTCGGCGATCATGAACGCCATGGAAAAAGGGGGGTTCCACCAGACACACCGAAGACTGGTGCAGGACTACATGGAACCGGGTTTTCCGACGGTTCCTCCGACGGCCCCCATCGATACCATCGTCCATCTTTTACACCACAGTCACGCGGTCATCGTGCTCGATAAAGGGGAGGTACAGGGTGTCATCACCAAGCACGATCTGATCTCGCTAATAACGTAATTTGCGCTTAAAGCATCGAGACAAGGTCCCGGAGGACGGCTTCGGGATCGTCAGCCTTGACGACGCTTGATGCGAGGAGAACACCGCAGGTCCCAAGATCGACAGCAATCTTCACGCACTCGCCCGACTGGAT
>NZ_LFRO01000045.1:0-753 GCF_001512385.1 Methanoculleus sp. DTU007
CCTCCACGACATTATCCCCGAGATCTCCCGGGTCGTCCTGATGCGGGACGGCGCCGTCCGGAAAGACGGCCCGAAGGCCGAAGTCCTGACCAGTGAAGCCATCGGCGCCCTCTTCCGCGTCCCGGTCCGCGTCCGCGAGGAGGACGGCTACTACTATGCGACGGGCTACTGAACGGCCCCTCAACCTTGCTTTTTCCGATCGGCATAACACTTAAGTCCGGTGACGATCTCTCCCGCCGCTCATACCCCTGCCGCGGAGGTGCCGGGGGACCTGAGAGGGGAGAGATGAAATGGTCGAGATAGGCTACAAACTTTTCACCGAGGCGCACAGCGCGCCCGAACTGGTCAAGAACGCAAGACTCGCCGAAGACGCCGGGTTCTCGTTTGTGAGCATCAGCGACCACTACCTCCCGTGGATCTCAAACCACGGGCATGCCGGGTTCGCCTGGTGCACCATAGGCGGGGTCTCGCAGGCCACCTCACGGGTAAAGGTCTCCACCGGCGTGACCTGCCCGCTGATGCGCTACCACCCGGCGTTCGTCGCACAGGCCGCCGCAACCGCCGCAACGATGATGCCGGGGAGATTCGAGCTCGGGCTCGGGACGGGAGAGAGCCTGAACGAGCATATCGTCGGCGGCGTTTTCCCGACATCCGAGCCGGTGCGGCTCGATATGCTCCGCGAAGCGGTGAGGATCATCAGGACGCTCTGGAAGGGAGAGATGCAGGACTACTACGGCATCTACTACACCGTCG
>NZ_LFRO01000045.1:830-24394 GCF_001512385.1 Methanoculleus sp. DTU007
GAGGAGGCGAAGCGCACGGCGTACGAGTGGTTCCCCGTCGCTGCAAACAAGGGTGAACTGAACTGGGTCGTCCCCACCCCGACGCATTTTGAGCAGATGCAGCAGATGGTGACGCCTGAGGATGTCGCAAAGACTGTCCTCTGCGGGCCAGACCCGGAGAAGATCATAGAGAAGGTGGGCAAATTTGTCGATATGGGTTACGACAGCGTCCTGATCCACCAGGTCGGCCCCGAGCAGGAGGCGTTCATCAATCTTGCGCACGACGTCATCCTGCCCGAGTTCGGGATCAGGCCCCCGCGGCCAGAGGCCACAGGGAGGATGGTCCCCGGTCCGGCGAGGTGAGGGGAGGACGCCAGATACCTCTTTTTTTTGGCTCCATAGAGCCTCTTTCGTGCGAGACCGGAGCGTCGACCTATACATTTATGAAGCCGGTGCCGCATCCCGTTCCCGGGATGACAGAGGATGCCAGTACCACAGCCGCCCGCGACCTCATGGCGGAGTTCGCCGACCTGACCGGGCTTGACCCGCCCCGAGCCCACCCGCGCCGCTATCTCTGGACGGATGCCTATGCGGTCTGCAACTACCTCGAACTCTTCCGCCGGACGGGTGACGAAGACTATCGCGACCTCGCCCTCCGCCTCGTCGACCAGGTGCACCACACCCTCGGCCGGCATCGCGACGACGATTCGCGGACCGGCTGGATCAGCGGTCTATCCGAGGAGGAGGGGGAGGCTCACCCGACCCGGGGAGGTCTTCGGATTGGAAAACCGCTCCCCGAGCGGAGGCTGGATGAACCGTTCGATGAGCAACTCGAGTGGGAGCGGGACGGGCAGTACTACCACTACCTCACCAAGTGGATGCACGCGCTCAACCGGACAAGCAGGGTGACCGGGGATCCGGTCTATCTTTCGTGGGCGGTGGACCTCGCAAAGGCCGCCCACGCCGCGTTCACATACACCCCTTCCTCCGGCGGCAAAAGGATGTACTGGAAGATGAGTATCGACCTCTCCCGGCCGCTCGTACCTTCAATGGGCCTGCACGACCCCCTCGATGGGTTCGTCACCTACAGCGAACTCCAGGCGGCCGCCGGGGGGACCGAACTTGCGACCGAGATCGCCGATATGGCCCGTCTCTGCCGGGCAGGGGTCCCTGCCATCGACGACCCGCTCGGGATCGGCGGGCTTCTGTTTGACTCCGTAAGGATCGTCCAGATCGCAAGCCAGAACGTATCTGCATACGAAGAACTGCTCGCGTCCATCCTCGACGCAGCCCTCGTGGGCCTTGCACGATTTGCCGGGAGCGGGACGCTCCGCAATCCTCCCGAATACCGCCTGGCCTTCCGTGAACTCGGGCTCTCGATCGGTCTACGGGGGATGGAGGTCATCGTCGAGCGGGTCCGGAAGAACCCGGCCCTCGCCCGGCGAGCGGAGGGTCTTGTACGGTATGTGCCGCTCGCCGCTGCGATCGAGCGCTTCTGGATGGATCCGAACAACCAGAAGGCCGGCACCTGGACCGGAAATCGGGAGATCAATATGGTGATGCTTGCTACCAGCCTCGCTCCCGGGGAGTTCCTGACTGTTTGAGGAGAATCTCGAACGGTCTCAGAACCGGTCAGGAGTCGCGGGGCGGTGAGGAGGTATCCTCTGCAGGTGTCTTCTCCCACCCATACGTTTTTTAAGCAGAGATGATGAGGCTGGATTCAAACTGGGGAATGATCATGCCAGCCAGGTTAATTGATTACTTCAACAAGCAGCCAAGGATCGGTCTGCTCAGCACCGCGAATAAGGAGGGGAAGGTCGATGCAGCTGTCTTTGGCTCGCCGATGATGACTGATGAAAAGACTGTTGTCATGGGGCTTGGGCAGAATCGCACGTTCGCGTATCTGCAGGAGAATCCAAACGCCGTCTACACGATTGTGGAGGCGGGAGAGACGATAATGGACTGGAAAGGGCTCCGGGTCTATCTGAAGATGAAGGACTACGCGACATCGGGGGAGACGCTGGAGACCTATCGAAGACAGATCGCACAGGTTGCGGGTGAAGATGCGGCAGCGATGATCCACGCTACGGTGACGTTTGAGGTCACCGAAGTGCGCCCCCTCATCGATATGGGCCAGGGCTGGGAGAAGTCTATCTGATCGTGAATGTTCGTGAGCGGGTTCTCCCGCTCTGCTCTCAATAATCCTGGATATCCATCGCATCAAGACAGAGAGGTCTCCTGGATGTCTTCCATCGGGTCTTCATACGTGGAACAAGGCTGAGGACCATAGGGCAACAACATACTAGGCTGTTCGTGAGTGCTACACCCTCGGCCACCTCATATTGATCGAGAGGAACGAGTTTTCTGTCTCCACGTTTCGACGGACCATCCAGACGTAGAGCCGTTACTGGTGACCAAGTAGGATTGGGCCGGGGCATCGTTGATGTCGCGGTCTGCTCCGATAACACATTTTCCACCTCCAGGCGCCTCAAAAATGCGCGAGCACAGTACGCGCACCTTCGTACGGCGTTGAAGTCAAAAGGCACCCGGTCGGCAAAGTGGAAACTTCGCACGATCTCTCGCCGGGAAAGATGGTTTGCGACCGATACCCGGCATTGAATCTCGGAGCAACTTGTCACTTTGGATTACACGATCTTCGCTCTGGATGATTTGAGCAAGATTCGGTTTGGAAGCGACGCAGCAGGTCGTTCAACTGGAAATTGAACTCCTGGGCACTCTCCAAACTCGAACAATTTATCCGGTATAAAGCCAAGACTCTTGGTAAGAGCGTTGTTCCTGTCGATGCCCTATAGACTTCGTAGAAGTGCTCCGTGTGCGGACATACCTCTAAAGGAGGTCGGGATGGTTCGTCGTTCCGATACCGGAGATGTGGGTTTCAACTCCACGCTGATCTCAATGCTGCTCGTAACAATCGCTCAAGCCGGCATATCCGGTTTGAGTGGGCTGCCCGTCAACCAGCCGAATGTAGCGCGTCTCTGACACGGTTACAAGCCCCGGCCAACAGGCGCAGGGTTGTTGACAACTGATTGATCAAGGTGAATGTTACATGACTACAATTGGAGTGATCGGTGGAACGGGGGGTCAGGGGTTCGGAATCGCCCTCCGGTTTGCACAGGTGGGAGAGAACGTCATCATCGGATCCCGGACGATTGACAAAGCCTTGGCCGCCGTGGAGAAGGCAAAGGAACTCCTTGGCGATATCCCGAACATCCAGGCCGCGACAAACCCCGAAGCGGCGAAAGCCGCCGACGTCCTGGTCCTCACGGTGCCGCTCGCGGCCCAGAGGGATATCCTGCTCTCGATCAAGGAGGGTGCAGCCGGGAAACCGCTTCTGGACGCTACGGGGCCGCTGGAGTCCTGCATCGGCGGGTCGGCGACGAGGTACATCGACCTCCCGGAGGGCTCGGCCGCGGAGCGGTCCCAGTCGATCCTGCCGGATGCGAAGGTGATCTGCGCCTTCAACACCATCTCCCAGAGTTGGTGGCTGCAGCTCGACGAGCCGATCGACTGCGACTGCCTCATTTCCGGCAACGACGAGGATGCCAAGGCGTTCGTGACGCCGCTCATCGAGAAGATCCCGGGCATAAAAGTCGTCGACTGCGGCAAACTTGAGCGGGCCCGGATCATCGAGAAGATCACCCCGCTTCTGATTGGCTTGAACATCAAGAATAAGTGCCAGTTCGGCGGCATCCGGATCACCGGCCTCGACAAAGGCCGAGCCTAGAGAATGGAGTAACCGTCATTGGGAATACTTGATGGAAAAGTCGTAATTGCGACCGGAGCGAGCTCCGGGATGGGTGCGGCTCGCTCGAAACAACTCTGTCTCTTTTTGATCACACTCACCCGGTGAGCTCCTGTCTACTCCGAGAGAAACGGGAATATCCGCCATAAGTCCTCATCGAGCGGCTTCTTCCTCTGCCAGGTCTCCTCAAGCGGTGTGTATGCAAGGTCTCCCCCGATCTCTCCCACCATGCACCCGCTCCGCCCCTCGAGCAGCGCCTCGACGGCGGCGACACCGAGGAGACTCCCGAGCACCCGGTCACGCAGCGTCGGCGGCCCGCCCCGCTGGAGGTGACCGAGGACAACGACCCGGGTATCGAAGTTGAGGCGCTCACCGATCTGGCGGGCAATCTCAAAGGAGATCCCCGGGGTCTTTCCCTCCGCCACCACGACGATCGCGCTCTTCTTCCCGATAGTAAACCCTCTGCGTATGCGCTCGCTTATCCGGTCGATCGAGACCTCTTCCTCGGGGATGACGAGTTCTTCGGCACCTCCGGCGATACCGCTCTCGAGCGCCAAAAACCCCGCCGTGCGCCCCATCACCTCGATGAAGAAGATGCGCTCATGGGACCGGGCCGTGTCGCGGATGCGGTCTATCGCCTCGACCGCGCAGTTTGCGGCGGTATCGAACCCGATACAGTAGTCGGTTCCGTAAATGTCGTTATCGATGCTCCCCGGCACACCGATGAGTGCTGCCGGGTCCGTCTCGGCCGCAAGCAGGCTTGCACCGTGAAACGTCCCCTCCCCTCCGATCAGGATGATGCCGTCGAGACCCATCTTCTCGATGGACGCTGCCGCTTTAAGCCGCCCGTCCTTTGTGTAAAACTCGCTGTTCCGCGAGGTCTCAAGGATTGTGCCGCCCAGATGAATGGTATTTCTGATCGCCGTCCGGTCGAGCGGCACTGCGTCGCCGTCGATGAGCCCGGTATATCCCCGGCGTATCCCGAAGACCGAGAGGTTGTGTGCGAGCGCTGTGCGCACCGCCGCCCGTATACAGGCGTTCATACCCGGAGCGTCACCGCCGCTGGTGAGAATCCCGATCCGCTTCATGCCTCCTCCAGATCATCGAGCGCTTCCACACCCGGGAGCGGTTTTCCTGCAAGCATCACGAGCGCTGCCCCGCCGCCCGTCGAGACATGAGTCATCTCGTCGGCAAGCCCAAACCGCCTTACGGCATCCGCAGTCGAGCCGCCGCCGACGACTGTGGTGCCGTTGAGGTTGGCAAGGGCCGCAGCAACCCGGCGTGTCCCCTCGGCAAATGCCGGGATCTCATAGACGCCCATCGGCCCGTTCCAGATGACGGATCGCATGCCTGCAAGTTCACGGCAGAACTCGTCGGCGGTCTTGGGCCCGATATCGGCGACTGCCCAGCCATCCGGGATTGCATCGGCGGAGACGACCTGAAATGGGGTGCCTGCTTCCAGCCGCTCTGCAACAACGACGTCCCGGGGCAGAAGGAGGCGGACGCCGCGCTCCGCTGCCTTCGCCTCAAGGAATCTTGCGGCATCCAGGCAGTCGGTCTCGACGTAGGACGCACCGGTCCCGTACCCCCTTCCTGCAAGGAATGTCGTCGCCATGCCTCCCCCGATGAGGAGGAGGTTCACCCGGGAGATGATATTCTCTAGGACCTCCAGTTTCTCGCTCACCTTGGCCCCGCCGATCACGGCAGCAGACGGCCGCTCAGGATCTTTGAGGATCCGCGCAAACGTGTTCACCTCCCTCTCGAGCAGGAGCCCCGCCACGGCGGGGAGGTATTTTGGGACGCCCACGATCGATGCATGGGCCCTGTGTGAGGCTCCGAAAGCGTCGTTGACGTAGATATCCGCAAGCCCGGCGAGATTCTGTGCGAATGAAGCGTCATCCGCCTTCTCCTCCGGATGGAACCGGAGGTTCTCGAGAATGATGATATCCCCGCCGCTCATCCCGGCGACCGTGCTCTCGACCTCCGGCCCGATGCAGTCCTGGAGCGCCATGACCGGCCGACCGAGAAGCAGGGAGAGCCTGTTTGCGACGAGGGCAAGACGCAGCCGTTCAACGACCACACCCTGCGGCCGGTCCAGGTGGGAGCATATGATGACCCGTGCGTCCCGTTCGCAGAGGTAGCGTATCGTGGGCAGACTGGCTCTGATCCTGGTGTCATCGGCGATGGTGCCGTCTTCATCGAGCGGCACGTTGAGATCGGCACGAAGAAGCACCCGTTTACCTCTGACGTCGATATCCCGGATAGTCTTCTTTCTCCCAGGAATCACGTTCTGCATACTGGTACCCCCGGGTCAGCAGGAAGCTGTGCCGGGACTTGATGGGTCATATGAGCGGCACTCCCCTCCGTCTGGCTCCTCTTCGCTCTTCCCAAAAATTGCTGTGCATGCGTTCGCCGCTGCAAGATCGGGCGGCGTATCAGACGAGACTGCCTCGTTGGCCGGCCCCGGGTCTAGCGTGCGCCGACCAGACCCGGGACCGTTCTCTCCGGTCGTTCACCGCTCCCAGTAGGGTGTGTAGCCGTAGTGGCTGTACACGCCGGTGAGCCACTCGCGGTCGGCGGTCGTCGGCCAGTTATCTTTGTCAAACCCGGGTGCGTTCTCCAGTCTCTCCTTTGAGATGTCTAAAACGAACGACTCATCTGCGGCGTTGTATCTAAGGGCCTCCCAGGGGATGGCAAAGAGCTTGTCGCCCAACCCCATGAAGCCCCCAAACGAGAGTGCGGCGTAGGCGATGCAACCCGCCGAGGTATCGATCATGATATCCTTGATGCTCCCTAGGTCTTCGCCCTGCGGGTTCCTGACCCGGGCATCCTCAATATCACTCGCCCGTATGATGTTTCGCCTCTCCATCTCTGCTACAGTTCCTCTCATGCGTATCACGTCTCCAGTATCTGTGGGACAGAATGCCCCACGGCAAGAGGGTCAATACCGGCCGTACCATATTTAATTTTTGTGACAATATGTTTGATACTGGATAAAATTTGGTGGGGGGTCTTTTGAGGTCAATACCGCTCCGTCACCAGGGTCTGCGCCTGCTCGCGGACGAACGAGAGGAGGTAGTAGGGCCCCCCTGCCCCCCTGCCCGTCGAGCCGCTCGCCTTCCAGCCGCCGAACGGCTGTGCCCCCGGCCAGGCCCCGGTCGTCGCCCCCCCGCGTCGGTTGGCGTAGACGACCCCGGACTGGATGTGGTCGAAGAAGTAGCGGATCTCCGCCGGGTCTTCTGAGAATATCCCGGCCGTCAGGCCGTAGTCGGTTGCGTTTGCGAGGCGGAGTCCCTCCTCCAGGCTCTCGAAGGTCCCAAGGAGGAGGATCGGAACGAAGAGCTCATCCCCAAAGAGCCGGTGGTTGTGGGGAAGACCGGTGATGACCGTGGGCAGGACGTAGGCACCCAGGCCGTAGAGCCCGCCTTCAAGCACCTCCCCGCCGGCAACCAGCCTCCCGCCGTCCCGGATCGCCTCCTCGATCGCCCTCTGGAACGTTAAGCGTGCATCATCATCGATCAGGGGGCCGTACGTGACCTCCCGCCGCCGGGGATCCCCGACCTCAATCCGGTTCACCCGGTCGCGTAGCGCCTCGATGAACCGCTCGGCCACCGATGACTGGACGTAGACCCGGGACGTGGCGCTGCACTTCTGCCCCCCAAATCCGTAGGCGGCCCGGACGACACCTTCGACGGCTTTCTCAATATCCGCGCTCGCGGTGACGATGACCGGATTCTTGCTCCCGAGTTCCGCAACGACCGGCTTGTGGTACGGCTGCTCTGCGGTGCTCTCTCTAAGCAGCCACTCACCGACGGCCCGCGACCCCGTGAACGCGATCCCGGCGACGTCCGGGTGGGCGACCACGACCTCGCCGAAGGGGCCGCCGGGGCCGGTCACCAGGTTGATTGCACCGGGAGCGACCCCTGCCTCCACAAAGAGCCTATAGAGAATCACCCCGGAGAGCGGCGTCTTGCTCGTCGGTTTGAAGACGACCGTGTTCCCGGTCAAGAGCGCGCCCGTGATCATCCCGGCAGCCAGGGCTATCGGGAAGTTGAACGGGGAGATGACCGCCCAGGCGCCGTACGGGCGCATGACGCTCCGGCACTCCTCCCCGGGCGCCGGGGAGTGCATGGAAGAGACGTAGCCGTTGCTCTGCTCGTAGATGCTGCAGTAATACCGGAGCATATCGACCGCCTCGCCGACTTCGGCCAGGGCCTCGTAACGGGTCTTTCCCGCCTCGTAGGTGATGAGGGCCGCAAGCCAAAAGCGCCGGTCCTCGATCAGCCCGGCCGCCCGCCTGATGATCGCGACCCGATCCTGCCAGTCCCTTCCGCTCCAGTCGGGAAAGGCCTCGTTTGCCGCGGCGATCGCCTCCCGCGCGGCCTCCTCTCCCCCCTCCTGAAAGGTCCCGAGCAGGATGCCCGGGTCGATCGGGGAGCGCGCCTCAAACTCCCTTCGGGCGGTGACCTCCCTCCCGCCGATGTAGATCGGGTGGCGTTCCCCGAACTCCCGCTCGACCTCGATCAGCGCGGCCTCGTACTCGCCGTGAATCCTCTCGTCCGACTCGAGCGATACGTAGGTAAATTTGGATTCCAGCATACAATCAACCTCCATTAATCTCCTCAAGCACCCGGCCGATGATCCCGATCCCCGCATCGATATCACTCCTCTCGATGACCAGGGGAGGGCTTACCCGGATCACCGACTCCCCCGCGGGGAGGAGGACGAGACCGCGCTCGAATGCACCCCGGAGCATCTGTTTCCTCTCGTTCGGAGCAGGCTCCTTTCTCTCCCGGTCCCGGACGAGCTCGACCCCGATCATCAGCCCGAGGCCGCGGACATCCCCGATGATCGGGTGGCGCTCCGCGAGCTCTCGCAGGCGCTCTACCAGGTACCCGCCCCTCGCCATCACCCGCTCGCCGAACCCCTCCTCGCGGAGGAGGTTCATTGTGGCGAGCGACGCGGCACAGGCAAGGTTGTTGCCGCCGAAGGTGCTTGCGTGCGACCCGGGCGGCCAGTTCATGACCTCGCTTGAGGCGACGGTGACCCCGAACGGAAGCCCCCCGCCGATCGCCTTTCCAAGGCAGAGGATATCGGGGACGACGCCGGTATGCGTGGAAGCGAGGAACCGCCCGGTCCTGAAGCACCCCGTCTGCACCTCGTCCACCACGAGGAGGATCCCGTGCTCGTCGCAGAGCCGCCGCAGCCGGGGGAGGAAATCCGGCGGCGGAACGACGTAGCCCCCCTCCCCGAGCACGGGCTCGACGACGATCGCAGCGACCTCGTCGGGCGCGACCTCGTAACGAAAGACCGTATCCTCGATGTAAGCCACGACGTCGGCACCGCAGGTCGCAGGGTCGCCGCCGAACGGGCGGTAGGGGTCCGGGTAGGGTACGTGGACCACCGGGAGGAGCGGTCCAAAGCCGCGCCGCTGGACCACCTTCCCTGCCGTGAGACTGAGGGCGCCGTAGGTCCGCCCGTGGAACCCGCGGTGAAACGCGATGAAGTACTTTCGCCCCGAATGGTAGCGCGCTAGTTTTAATGCCGCCTCAACGCTCTCCGCCCCGGAGTTGCTGAAATAGACCCTATCGAGCCCCGCCGGGAGAAACTCGACCAGATCTTCGGCGCACCGAACCGGGAGTTCCGATCCGAAGTCCATGAACGCCCCGTGCGAGAGGCGGCCTGCCTGCTCCCTGATCGCGGCGACGATATCCGGATGGTTCCAGCCCATATTCATCACGGCGATCCCGGCTGTAAAGTCGAGGTAACGGTTCCCATCGACGTCCCAGAGGTTTACGCCGCTTGCCCTCTCCAGCACGAGGGGATACTCCCGCATGACCGACGGGGAGATGACCGCCGCATCCCGCCGGAGCACGTTTTTGGCTCTCTCGCCCGGGGGCTTGGTGAGCATCAGGGGTTCCATGCACCAACCCTGCCGCCGTCATAAATAAAGCCCCCGCCCGGGGGTACCGCAAGGTTCAAGTAGCGTTTGAGAGTGACTCACTCCCGGGGATTTCGTGAAATTCGCTACTCTCGCCTCCTGCTTTGAGAGACTCCAGGCCACGACGTCAAGAATCGAGATGACCGCCCTTCTTGCCCGGCTGCTTGGCGGGGCAGCCCCGGACGAGATCGGGCTTGTCTGTTACTTCGTGCTCGGGGAGATCGGGCCCGGCTACAAGAGGGTCAGCCTGAATATCGGGGACCGGGCCGCCGCGGCAGCAATCGCTCTTGCGGCGGGGACCGATCTCTCTGCCGTTGAGGCGGCGGTGCGCGAGTTTGGCGACTACGGCGATGTCGCCTACCACCTGATCGAGGCGCCGGCCGCGGAATCGCTCTCGGTCACCGACGTTCACCGGAGCCTCTCCGCGATCGCCGGTGCTTCCGGCCCGGGCTCGGCCGAGGAGAAGAAGAGCATCCTTGCCCGACTGCTTGCAGCGGCCACCCCGGTCGAGCGGCGTTACCTCGTCCGGCTTGCCACCGGGAATATGCGGCTCGGTGCCGGGGATATGACCTTGCTTGATGCTCTGGCTGAGGCGTTCCTGGGTTCGAGGGCCGAGCGGCGGGCGCTTGAGCACGCCTACAACATCTCCTCCGATATCGGCCTTGTGGCCCGGACGCTCCGGGAAGGCGGTCTACCTGCGGTGCAGGCGATCACCATCACCCTGCACCGCCCCATCCGGCCGATGCTCACGCAGCGGGTCGCCCGGATATCGGAGATCCTCGAGCGAATCGGCTCTCCCGTCATCGCCGTCGAGGAGAAGTACGACGGCGAGCGGATCCAGGCACACAAGGACGGTAACGACGTCACCCTCTTTTCGCGCCGGCTGACCGACGTCACCGACCAGTACCCCGATATCGCCCGCCATATCCGGCGGTGCGTTGCGGCCGATACGGCGATCCTCGACGGAGAGGCGGTCGCGTTCGATCACGAGACGGGGACGTACCGGCCGTTTCAAGCGCTGATGCGGCGGCGCCGGAAGTACCAAATCAGCGAGGTCGCAGCCGAGATCCCGGCAACCTACCGGGTCTTCGACCTCCTCTACGTAAACGGTGAGTCGTATCTCCATCGGAGTTATCCCGACCGGCGGGCGAAGCTCGAAGAGATCCTTTCCCGCGACGACCACCTCTCCCCGGCCGACCGGATCATAACCGATAATACCGACGGGATCACGGAGTTCTACCTCGCCTGCATCGAGCGGGGGCTTGAGGGGATCGTCTGCAAGTCGTGCGCCGACGACTCGTTCTACCGGGCAGGTGCGCGGGAGTGGCAGTGGATCAAGTGGAAGAGCGACTACGCCCCGGGGCTTTCTGATACCCTCGATCTTGTCATCGTCGGCGCCAACGCCGGGCGGGGAAAGCGGGCCGGGACCTACGGCTCGGTCCTCTGCGCCGCCTACAACAGCGAGAAGGACGTCTTCCAGACGGTCTGCGGCATGGGGACAGGGTTCTCGGACCCGGACCTCGCAGATCTCCCTCGCCGGCTGGCCGGCGCGAGGGCGGACCGGCAGCCGGCCCGGGTGATGGCGAACCCCCAGGCGGCGCCCGACTTCTGGTTTCTGCCGGCCCAGGTCGTCGAGGTGCTGGGCCTCGAGATCACCGAAAGCCCAATCCATACCTGCAACTGGGATCCTGTGCGACGGCGGGGGCTTGCCCTGCGGTTCCCACGGTTCGTCCGCTGGCGGGACGAGAAAAGTCCCGAGCAGGCGACGACGACCGCCGAGGTCGCGGCGATCTTTCACCGGCAGCGGGAGGTGTAGCGGCATGGAGACGATCGTGACGAACATCGAGGTCGCGGCGATCCTCTATGAAGTCGCCGATCTTCTGGAGATCAAGGGTGTCGGGTTCAAACCGCATGCCTACCGGCGGGCGGCGCAGGCGATCGAGACCCTTCCGGAGAGTATCGCCGACATCGCACGGAGAGGGGACCTCGATGCGATTCCCGGCGTGGGAAAAGGGATCGCTACCAAGATCCAGGAGATCGTCGAGACCGGCGACCTCAAATACCTCACCGACCTTCGCGAGGAGCTCCCGGAGGGCGTGCAGTACCTGATCCGGCTTCCCGGGATCGGGCCGAAGAAGGCGATTGCACTCTCCCGGGAACTCGGGGTCCGGACCATCGACGACCTGGAGGCGGCCGCGCTGGCCGGCCGGATCCGGGATCTTCCGGGATTCGGGGAGAAGACCGAATCAAACATCCTCGAGAGCATCCGCCTCCACCGAACCGCAAAAGAGCGCCGGTTGCTTGGCCAGATCCTGCCCGTCGCCCGGGATATCGAACAGAACCTCCGCTCGATCCCCTCGGTCCGGCAGGTGAGCCTCGCCGGCTCGATCCGGAGGATGAAGGAGACGATCGGGGATGTCGATATCCTCGTGACCTCCTCGGATCCCCGGGAGGTGATGGAGGTCTTTGTCACCCTCCCCGGGGTCGAGCGGGTCCTCGCCCGTGGGTTGACAAAGACCTCGGTGCTGCTCGCGACGGGGATCCAGGTCGACCTCCGGGTCGTGGAGGAGAGGCAGTTTGGGGCCGCTCTCCAGTACTTCACCGGCTCAAAGGAGCACAACATCGCTCTCCGAAAGATCGCGATCGCGAAGAACTGGCGGTTGAGCGAGTACGGGCTCGTGGATCTTGCCACCGGCCGGACGGTCGCAGGCGAGGACGAGGCCTCTGTCTACCGGGCATTGGGTCTAGCCTGGATCGAGCCGGAACTCCGGGAGGACCGGGGCGAGATCGAGGCCGCCCGGGCCGGGACCCTTCCCGACCTCGTCGGCTACGACGAGATCCGGGGCGACCTCCATGTCCACACCCGCTGGAGCGAGGGCGCCCATTCCATCGAGGAGATGGCGCAGGCGGCCCGGGAGCTCGGCTACGAGTATATTGCCATCTGCGACCATGCGGAGACCCTGCATATCGCACGCGGCCTCTCTCCCGAGCGACTTTGCGACCAGATGCGCGAGATTGAACGGATCAACAGGGCGGCCGAAGATGACTTCACCATCCTTACCGGTACCGAGTGCAACATCGGCATGGACGGAAAGATCGATCTTCCGGACAGCATCCTTGCCGATCTCGACGTCGTGATCGCGAGCGTCCACTCGGGGTTCAAGCAGACCGAGAAGGAGATGACGGAGCGCGTCATCACGGCGATGGGAAACGACCACGTCGATATCATCGGCCACCCGACGGGGAGGATCATCTTCGAGCGTGAGCCCTACCGGATAGACCTCCCTGCGGTCTTTGATGCCGCAGCAAAATTAGGAGTCTTGATGGAGATCAATGCCTTCCCCGGGAGGCTGGATCTTTCCGATGCCAACTGCCGTCTCGCCCGCGAGCATAACGTCCGTTTCTCGCTCGGTTCGGATGCACACAGGCGGGAAAACCTCCGCTACATGGAGTTCGGGGTTGCGACCGCCCGGCGGGGCTGGGTCTCGGCGAACGATATCGCGAACACCCGCCCGCTCCCGGAACTGCGAAGGTTCCTTCGATCGTAGTTACCCGACCGTCTGCTTCGGCGCAGCGGAGACGATATCCACAAGTTGGATATCGAACGTCAGGGGTTTTCCCGCGAGGGGGTGGTTTGCGTCCAGCGTCACGGTCGATTCCGAGACCTCGCTTATGGTGACGATGGCCGCCCTGCCGTCCGGCTGCTGGATCTGGAGTTGCTGGCCCCGTTCGGGCTGGATCTCCTCAGGAAACTCACTCCGGTCCACGGTGAGCGTCATGTCTTCGCGCCGTGGGCCGTACGCATCCTCCGGCTGGATCGTGGCTGTCTTTTTCTCACCCGGTTCCATGCCGACCACGGCCCGCTCGAACCCGGGGATGATCTGTCCGCTGCCTATGGTGAACTCCAGGGGGTCTCGATCCATGGAGGAGTCAAAGACCGTTCCATCTTCGAGTTTTCCCGTGTAGTGTACCTTGACGGTATCGCCTTCTTTTGCCTGCACCATTATTGATTCACCGGCGGGGTGGTGATCCCGGAATCCTATTTATGTGTGCCGGCCAGGCATGGGTTGCCGAGATTTTGGGCGATCACGCGTAATTTTTAGGGAATCCCGGGGAACTGTTACCGGCCGCTCTTCCTCGTAGCGTGCAGAACCCCAAGCACGCCCTTCACGTCGTAGCCGGGTGTCCGATCGATTGTAAAGTCGTAGTACTTGCCAATATAGTCGAGGAGCGCCCTGTTCACCGGCCCTCCGATCGGGGGCATGTGAAGTTCCATCTCGATCCTGCGCACCCCGTCGAGATCCTCCGGTCGGATCGACCATTCTGCCCCTTCGCAGTCGCACTTCAAAAAGTCGCACCCCCCGGCCATGCTGATGAACTCCGCAAGCGGCCGGGTCGCCACGGTGACGGTCTCGCCTCCCCAGGTGATCCGCTCGAGCCTCCCGTCACCGAGCGCCCCGTCGATCACCGTGACATTGACCCCGTTTGTCCGGATGTTCTCCCGGAGAGCAGCCCCGAGAACGGGCTCGACGGCCAGCACGTGCTTTGAGCGCCGGGCGGCACGGATGCAGAACGCGCCGATGTTCGCCCCGATGTCAATGACGATATCGCTGGATCGGATGTCGTCGTAGTAATACTCTCCGACAACGTAGACGGCGTCGGCCCCATCCGGCATTCTCCGAAAGGTTATCCCGTCGGGGGTGATGACATGTGACTCGGGGTGCATCTGAGATATACCGTTAGGATCCCGGCGTATATGGGCGTTCCTCTGTGTCGCTCTCTTAGAATAGGGCCACCGCGCTCAACAAATCATACTGATGGGGGGCCGGACGCTCGAGGACCACCGGCCCATCGTCGGCGACGTTCTCATCGCCGAGATCTACCGCAAGGCGGCGTTGCGGAGATGTTCCTCTCCCTCGTCCCGCTCATGAACGAGGCCGGGATCAAGACCGGTGGAACATCTCTTCCTGATCGCCCGCCTCCTCTCTGACTACCTAGATACGCTCACCACAGAACTCGTGGCCCCTGCCACGGTTGACGGGGGAACCTGTTAAAAAAGTATACTCTTTAATCTTCACGGAGGGTGGACCGTGCACCGATCTCACGGTCCACCCCCGTCCGGGTTGCCCGACTCACGCATGGCTCCAGGCAACCCGGTCTCTCTCCCGTATTTTTGTGAGGGGGCGCTTCTGATCGGCGGGATCCCCCTCCCTCACCCAAAGCAAGGGCAGATGGCACAGATGGCTGGCAGAACCCGGGCAGGAGTTTGCAGACGCACCTATCTTCTGGTTATTTACGAGTATGCGGGTCAAGGGCAGATAATTTAGGTTCTATTCAATGGCGATGAGACTCCGGAAGATTCTGTGATCGCAACCATATACCGACTGACGTCACCACCCCCCTAACGATGGTAACCTATGCCCCAGAATATATAAGGTTTTCCCAGTGCGGTGATCGATGCCGCCGCTCTCGAATACCTCTCCGCGCTCCCGGTTTCCCAGAGGTATCTTCACCGGCTCGCATCCGATGAGACTCTAGCATCCTGGAAAGTGTTATGGATGCGTGGCCGTTCTGTTCAGGGGCGCTATGGGTGCGGTTTGAACCTACCATTACCATGCCCCTCGGTAAAAAATAGACTTCCGGAACCGGTCCGGATACCCTTACTGATCGTCGGAACGTCCGACGATCTCGATTGGGCGACTCAGCCTGATCCGTGCGATGCTCTTTCCTTTCATCCCCTCGACGACCTGCTCGGCAAGTTCGGACGGCACATCGACGGTAGAGTATGTCTCGTAGATGTTGATCGCGCCGATGGCGCTGCCGGGGATTCCGGTCTCTCCTGCGAGTGCCCCGACAATATCCTTCGGCCTGATCTGGTCTTCTCTCCCGACGGGGATCTTGAGGAGTGCCTGCCCCGGGGCCAGTCTGACCTCCTGCGACTGGGTCAGACTCTTATCGGTAGAACCACTGAGTTCCAGTTTCAGGAGGGCCGCGGCAACCTCAAGCGAGGTGTAGTCCTCGGCGATGATCCGCTCGACGAGATTCACGTAGCGGTCGAGGTTCCCCTCGTTTATGATGTGCTGCACCCGGTCAATGAGTTTGCGTGTCCGACTCTCCTCGACGTCTCCCGGTGTCGGGAGCGGGATGCGGGCAATCTTGATCCTGGTGTAGTTCTGGATCGTCCGGAGTTTGAAGTATTCCTTCGGGCCTACGAACGTGATGGCCCGGCCGGTTCGCCCGGCACGCGCCGTCCGGCCGATGCGGTGGATGTAATACTCGATGTCCTGCGGAACGTCGTAGTTGATGACGAGATCGACATCCTCGACATCGATGCCCCGGGCGGCGACGTCCGTTGCGACCAGAACGTCGATGCTCCCTGCACGGAACTTCGCCATCACCCGGTCGCGGAGGCTCTGCTTCATGTCCCCATGGAGGCCTTCGGCGAAGTAGCCCCGGGCCTGGAGGTGGGCGGTCAGGTCGTCGACACCCTTTTTGGTGTTCGAGAAGACGAGCGTCAGTTCGGGATCGTACATATCGAGCAGCCGGGAGAGGATCTCGAGTTTGTCGCGGCTCCGGACCTCCAGGTAGAGCTGCTCGATCTGCGGGACGGTCACCTCCCGGCGTGTGACGGATATGAACTCCGGGTCTTTCTGGAACTTTCTTGAGATCTCGAGGATTGGTTTTGGGAGGGTTGCCGAGAAGAGGACTGTCTGGCGGTCGTCCGGGGTCTCGGCAAGGATCTTCTCGATATCCTCGCGAAAGCCCATATCGAGCATCTGGTCCGCCTCGTCGAGGACAACGATGCGCACCTTCTCAAGCGTCAGCGTCCCGCGGTCGAGGTGATCGATCACCCGGCCCGGCGTCCCGACAACGATCTGGGCACCGCGCTCCAGTCCTTTGAACTGCCGCTCGATCGGCTGACCGCCGTAGATCGGGAGGATCAGGATCCCTTTGCGGTACTTCGCCAGGCGAGCGAACTCCTCGGCGGTCTGGATGGCAAGTTCGCGGGTGGGGGAGAGGACGAGAACCTGTGTATCCCGGCTGTCGGCGTCGACCTGCTCGATCGCCGGGACGCCGAATGCGGCTGTCTTTCCGGTCCCGGTCTGAGCCTGGCCTGTCACGTCGCGCCCTTCAAGTATCACCGGTATTGTGCGTATCTGAATCGGCGTGGGCTCCTCAAAGCCCATATCTTCTATTGCGCGGAGCATCTCCTGTGAGATATTGAGATCCTGGAAGGTTACGCTGTTTTCCATTCTTGTATACCTTGGTGTTCACGTCTCTTTATATGTCGCATTGTATTTCCCTTCTGCGGGTACACCTAGCGGGGTGATTGCCCGAACCCCTCCACCAATTGCCGCCGCAATGATGCGGGAGGTTTACCGCCGCTACTTTGCCGCCCGTCCCGATCTCTTTGGGGTGTTGCTCCCGGACCTCCTGCCCCACGAGGTCTGTGGGGCTGCGCCTCCCGGTCGTGTGAAGGTGCTCTTTCTCGCGGAATCCCCGCCCTGGGTCGCCGGAAGGCACGAAGTCGCCGTGGCCGCCGACTGCAGACGTCCGGACTATCCCTACTTCTGGAACGACCGCTACGAGGCCGGGGCCCTCCGGGGCCCGCTTGCCGGAGGGCTTGCCGAGAACCTCTTTTACCTCCTCAGGCTCGATGGCGAGTCGCGCCGCGAGAACCTTGCGCTCTTCATTGAGGATGGGTTCTTCCTCGTCGATACGGTGAAGTGCATCTTTCGGAAGAACCGGAAGGGAGTCATCCCGGTGGACCTCGTCCGGCTGAGCGCCCGCGAGATCCTGGAGGCCGAGATCGCCGCCCTCGCCCCGGAGTACGTCGTCGCCCTCGGGGGCACGGCGCTTTCAGGGCTTCGCATGATCGAGCCGTACGCGACGGCGCTCGCCGGCGCCGGAACGATCATTGAGGTCTCACGAGAGGGCCTCCTTGAAAAGCCCCGTCTTCTCTGTCTGCCCTACCCGGGCTGGCGCAACCGGCAACACCAGGATCTGATCGAGTCGGGATTCTCAACCCTCCGCGATCTCGTGGCCTGACTGCCTCACCGGAGTTTCCTCTTCCCCTCCTCGTACATCCTCTCCTTCTGCCGGCGAAGCTCTGCGGCCGTCCTCTGCTCCTCAGGGGTCCCTCTCTCCTCGATCTGGATCTTCTGCGCCTCTGCCTCTATCTCGCGTGGGCTCTGGTACCCGGATGGTCTCACCAGTTCTCTGTCCTCCCGGTACTCGCCCTCGATCTGCTCCCGGCGCTCGGCTGCGACTGTTTCGGCCCCTGTAGCCACCGGGATCTCCTTGCCGCGAGCCTCGGCGACCTTCTTTAGCCGCACCTCAAGGACACCGTTCTTGAAGGTGGCGCGTGCCCCCTCTTCCCTGACGTCGGTGGGGAGGGAGACCGTCCGGGCGATCGCGCCGAACCTTCGTTCGCGCATGTGGTACCCGGCTTCCTTCTCCTCGTGGGATTCTTCCCGCCGGGCGGCGATCCGGAGCGTCCTTGGGTCCAGGAGCCGGACGGTTATCTCTTTCCTCTCGACGCCGGGAAGATCCGCGACGACCATGACGTCGTCCTCGTGCTCGACGACGTCGATCATCGTCCCTGCCCCCGGGACGGGTACCTGCTGCATAGACCCGGATATCCGCTCCATCGTGTCCCGAAACTGCCGCTGCATATTCGCGAGCATATCCTCAAACTCGCTCCAGGGCCCGCGGCCCGTTCTTCGCCATGCCATGGTTGCTCTCTCCTGCTCGTTGGCGGTCCCTGGTTGTGAGCACTTCATATATATGTAACTGTGCGCCGTGTGGCGAGCATATCATCCGACCCGGGACCGAGACGATCGACGGCATTGCGTTCGCTTAGAGGCCTGACGTCCACCTTGTCATCCGGGTTCCCCGGAGAGCCGCGTTTCCCTCATACAGGCCATCGTCGCCTCAAATCAATCGCCGTTTTGGCATCCTTTTATCCCCCGATGCCACCCTCCGGTATGAGCGAACTCTCGCCGGGCATGCCGGCACCCGATTTCTGCCTTCCGGATGCGGACGAGGAGACGGTCTGCCTCGGCGATCTTTCGGGCCGCTACGTTGTCGTTTACATCTACCCGAAGGATAACTCTTCGGAGTATACCCTCGAGGCCAGGTCGTTCTCCCGACTGGATACCCGGGTCTTCGGCATCAGCCCGGACTCTCCCGGGAGCAACAGGCGGTTTGCTGCAAAGCACAACCTCACCGTCCGCCTCCTCTCCGACCCCGACCACCGCGTCATCGAGGCCTATGGCGCCTGGGTCTTGAAGAAACTCTACGGGAGGGAGTACATGGGCGTCGAGCGGAGCACCTTCATCATCGATCCCGAGGGGAGAATTGCCGCCGTCTGGCGGAAGGTGAAGGTGAAAGGGCACGTGGCCGAGGTGCTGGCGAGGCTTGAGGCTCTCAAGGCTGTCGCCCGGTAGTGCGGCCTGGGGTCTCTTTTCCTGCCTCCCAGAGGTCGAGCTCCGGGCTCTACGAGTAGGGTCCGGAGAATATCTGTAGATCACCTACTTGTAGATGGCGCTCCGGTGCCCCACCTCGAGGACTAATATCAGGAGGCGCTCGTCCTCAATGGTGAGCACGACCCTGTACATGCCCACCCTGAGCCGGTAGACAGGCGTCCTGGAGAATCCGGCCAGTTTCTTAAGATGCCGATATGGGTTTTCCCGGAGCCCGGCGACGGACAAGATGATTCGGCGAGCTGCTGTGGGGGGGAGGCTTTTGAGATCTCGCCGAGCCCTGGCGGTGTAGATAACCGTGTAGGTCATCACTCTACACCGAACTCTTTCTTGATCTCGTCCTCGGAGTAGAGCCGGCCTGCCCGGATGTCCTCGAGAGCCTCCTCGATGCCCCTGATGGCCTCCTCTGAGAGGGGCTCGTCATCGATGGCCATATCGAGCAGGCGGGCAATAACATCGTTATAGGACTCTTTTGGGTGGCGTTTCAGGGCTTCCAAGCGGCTCTTGTTCTCGGGCGTGATCCAGACGGTGGTGGCAGACATATTAGTGTCTATAGGTCGTTGTAGGTTATGATATATTTGGTCTGGGGACTGGGCTCCTCATGACCGGCGCCCCCAGCCCGGTTGAGTTCTGCGAACTCTTCTCTTTCTTGCCCGCCTTCTCCGGCCTTCTCCAGCAGGTAGGCGACCGTCTCCCTCCTCAAACCCCTCCCCAACCGGGGGTTTGCCCGTGCACACAAACCCGTTCTTCTCGAGCACCCGTATGGACCCGATGAGTTGGGGGTCGGTCGCGGGGACCAGGTCCTGGCGTTCAGTGTGGATGCGGTGGGGGTCCCATCGGGGTCACTCCGGGTACATTTCGGTGCATACAACGACTCTTCCCCGGTGGCGCCATCCCCTCATCCCCCCTTGCACCCTCACATCCTCCTGCCCCCACGATCCGGCTCCGGGGGTGAGATGGCCGATACTCGCTTTACAGCCATCAGTTCTTTATTTCCGGCGTAAAAATTCCGATAAAAAGAATATCTCACCCTTCATCGAGTGCCTTGACAGGGCTGCCGCTCGCAACTCCCGGCGCCCGGATGAGGATTCATATGGCCCTCAACTTCCCGTTTCCAAAGACCGGGCTGATCCTGGCCCTCACTTGCCTGTATTGCCACGCTTGCCATCGCTTCTGCAGGTTGCACCGCCACGACCGACCCCGACCCCGACCCCGCCGACATCGCCCTCGTCGAGAAGATGCTCGACCTGAACAGGCGCCTCGCGGCGGCCCCGCATGAGAAGGAGGTGCTCGCCGGGATGATCGACGCGACCGACCAGGAGATCGATCGGCTGGTGTATGAGTTGTACGGGCTGACGGAAGAGGAGATCGCGGTTGTGGAGGGGGCCGTGTGAGATTTTACAACGATCCGTTAGAGATCAGCGTTGACGCCTGGGCAGAATTATTGGTAGATAGAACGGTGACAGAAGAACGCGATTTGATTGTGTTACGGTTGGTATATGAGAGCGAAAACCACGAAATGCATGCATCTGATATAGCGCCTTATTTAAATTATAGGGGACATGGACCGGTGAATTCTCAAATTGCTCGATTTAGGGCTCTGTTGAAACCCTCTTCCTTGAAGGCCATACTGCCTACTATCTTTGGTATCCGGGCGGCAGCTGGAGGTTATCCAGGGCATTTCAACAGAGCCCGATTTAGCAAACGTGTTGTTGAAAAGACTGGTGTTCAGCCGCCTAAACGAAAAAATGGATCAACTCGATGGTGGCACGTACCCTTTTTAGGTTACGATAAAAAGGATGGCACGTGTGCCTGGATCATGCGGCCTGAATTGGTGGGGGCGTGTGAACAGGTTTTCGGTCAAAGAGACTCAAAACTGGTTTACCCTGGAGAAATGGCTATCAAAGATAGCACTTTACTATCTGAAGGTGCTGTGAGTCAGATCTTTGTAAACCGTTACGAACGGAACCAACAGGCAAGAACCGCATGTATAGAACATTACGGCTGTCGTTGTGCCATTTGCGGTTTTGATTTTGAGGAGGTATACGGGCCGATAGGGCATAATAAAATTCATGTGCATCACCTCGTGCCTCTATCGGGAATACGACAGGAGTATAAGATCGACCCCGTGCGAGATCTACGTCCCGTATGCCCGAATTGCCATCTCATAATTCACAGTAAGAAAGAACCTTTCACAATAGATGAGGTAAGGGAACTGATCAGGTCCAGTAACAGGCAATAAGTGCTTTATATTGGTTCTCGTCTGTCCCGTCAGCAATCGATCTGATTGCTCAGGCACCTTTAGTGGCTGCAATATGTAGATCCCTTATTGTCTGGGAGAGAATTATTTATATTGAGAAAAAAGAACTCTCTATGTCACTCTACGACCGGTGGCAGGGATCAGAACTATCCGTTCTGGAAAAGGAGCTCATTTTTAACAGGGACAATACCGGTTTCGTTGAGTATGATACAAAAGACGGAAAATACTTTTACCTCCATCCTTCTCCGTTCCTGAACACTCCAAAAAGGGAGATCTTCTGTGCCGAGTCGTGCGATCCGCCGGCAGAACATACCTTCGTTGAGGTCGAGGTCGAATCCGAACGAGAATATACGCTCAAAGGACCCCATGACCGTATCACCGTGAAAACGATTTGCGGCTGGAAACCTTTCGATCCAAGTCCTCTGGCTGAGCGCAGAAAAATTATGGACTATGAAGAGATTGTGCATTATTTCACTCAGCCGTTCCGGGGGGAGGAGGAGACAATCGAACAGATTGCAAAATGTTCTGCACTCTTTTCGCTTCCTTCTCCTCCGATCGCCGATGAGGTGGGAGGAATCAACGCTGCCATCCTCGGGAAAAAGACACAATGGAACACTTTCAGAGGATTGATGAAGGTTATCCCTCAGGACTTCTTCCGGCCAGGCTCGCGGTATTACTACTACATATCCGATCAGGAGAGGTGTACAATCAAAAGAGGATGCGAGGAGGCGAACCGGGCGATCTACCGTCCAGATGAATACATCATGGATATTCCGCTCGTTGTCGAGGAAACCACACTTAACACACTCTCAAAAGATTACAAAGAACTCATACGCGAAGAACAGCCCCTCATAACGTCCTATATTCTTGATGCTCTTATCATCAAACCCGACCCGATGAGCACGGTTGAGAAGACGATAACCGACGCAGTACATACCATCCGCGAAGAGTACAAGCGAACCGGATACTCTCCTTACAAGCAAAACCTGGGCGATGCGGTCCCGAAACTGACTTCATCGCTCGCTCGACTCCAACAAACCTCGAAAGCCACCCCGTCCGACGTTAAGAATGTCGTCGAACTCTGGCTTGACATGCACTCGAAAGCGAACAAGATCTACTCTTCTCCGCTCAAAGTCGCAAAGCGATATGATCTACTCGACACCGCACGGAAATTGTACGTAGAACTCCATGACATCTATGGACTCGAATTCTGGATTCCACTCAACGAGGCTACGACCCAGACAACGTTGCATCCGGAGGAGTTCATGGTCTCTCTTGAATCACTGGTCTGGGCAGGATATGCCATGAGAAAATCAGGAGCCATAATGCTCCTCTAGGATTTAACGTGGTTCTGATGAGTGCCCAAAATCAGGTATCCAATATGTTACTAGGAAAAAGCGTTGGATTGATCCAATTACAGACCCGAAACCACGAGCGAAAGGGAAAATGTGGTTTCCGGTTGATATGCCTTTGTTCAGATACCGTGTTAAAAGGATTCCTCTAACTCATCCTCTGCCCAGTATCCTACAATTCCACCGACTCCGGCGCTTATCACCTCATTCCTCAGTGTTCGCACTTCAGCCGCCAGAGTTGCCGGCGGGCGGGCCGGATCCGATCGTTGTGGGTCACCCATGCCCCTCTAATATTTTTGTGGGTCAGATATTGTGTTTTGTGACCCATAATCCCCGGGATATGGTTTGTATATACTCAAATATACACAACGAACTTTGCGTATATCAGATCGGGATTTTGATATACACAAACTTCTTTGCGGATATCAGGGTATCCGAAACCGGTTCCCCCCGGTCACCTCAAACGTCGTGATGATCGGCCTTCTCCCGTCTTGCGGGAATTCTTCTAAATATAGTTCCGTAGCCTCTTTGAGGTTAGCTACCGCCCTCGCACCTACCGATGCTCAAGCTTCCGGTCCGAAAACGTGAAGCGTTTTCTCAAGTTCCGGTCTCTCAACCCCCCGCCCTCCCATAGAGCGTCATCCCTTGCGGTACTCTGCTCACGATACCCAAAAACCCGAACGGCCCCGGTAGAGCGGCAGGATTTGAAAAATCCTCGTTACCGTGGGTAGCGTAACGAAAGTTCTGTAAAATTGAATTGGCCCTGGATCCAACCTAGATTTGG
>NZ_LFRO01000106.1:0-12517 GCF_001512385.1 Methanoculleus sp. DTU007
CGTCGGCAGCGTCAGATGTGTATAAGAGACAGGATAGGGGAGGGGGGATGCTCCCCCCTCCCCACCTGGCGGTGGTCGAGCTCCGCTCCTTTGGAACATCGTACTCCCCTGAAACCCACCCCTGCAATGCGATGCCCCCACAGTCCAGTATCCCGGATTTTCCCTCGATCATTCCACTGGCAGAAACCTTGTAATGGATGGTGCCGATCTTCGCACCTGGCGGTGCTCAAGCTCCGGTTCTACGAACCGTCGCTCTCCCCTGCGTGGTGATATCCGCAGGGAAACCAGATCCGCAATGCGTGATGGGCAGCCTGATATCTCAGGCAAGGCCATCCCACGCTCACAGGATCTCAAAGATGTAGGTTAACGCAGAAATGTCTTCCAAAAAAGCGAAACTCAAGAGCTGAGGAGAATTACTCCTCAGTCTCTTCCGTCTTCGGGGTCTCTTCGGTCTCGGGGACCTCAAAAGCGGCCTTTGTCTCCTCAGGGCGCGGGAATGTCTCTTTCATGACGACGTTCTTGATGTCGGGATAGTATTCGAATATCTCGCGGACAAGGGTGCCCCGCCAGATCATCCAGCGCCGGTCATATACGATCGCGGGAGGAAGCGCCAGTTCTGCCACGCCATCGGTGATGCTGATCCCGATGTCGG
The DNA here is from genome assembly GCF_001512385.1 of Methanoculleus sp. DTU007. Classification (NCBI taxonomy): domain Archaea; kingdom Methanobacteriati; phylum Methanobacteriota; class Methanomicrobia; order Methanomicrobiales; family Methanomicrobiaceae; genus Methanoculleus; species Methanoculleus sp. DTU007. The sequence continues at coordinate 653 of NZ_LFRO01000106.1, forward strand.
TCCGGCCCGAGTAGAGCTTGATGAGGCCTTTGATCTGCTCAATGGGGTCCTCGACCTTCTCGACGATCGTGTAGGAGTAGGTCAGGGTCTTTCCGGCAAGCGGGTGGTTGAAGTCGACGACCGCACGCCTCCCGATAACATCGACGACGACGCCTTCGCGCCCCTCTACCTCAATCCGCATCCCGCGCTTCGGCTTCTCGCGGAACTGCGAGACCGGGACAGACCGGACATTTGCGTCATCGTGGGACCCGAATCCCTTCTCGGGCGGGACGTCAACCTCTCCCTCGGCGCCGACCTCTTTGCCGATCAGTTCATCCTCAAGGCCGATGATGATGTGGTGGCTCCCCAGACGGACGGTGACCGGACCGTACTCTGCCCGCGGGTTGTAGATCCCCTCTTCCTTTGCCTTCTCTTCATCCGTTGTATCGAAGATAGTCTCATCGAAGCGGCCGGTATACCTGAGCCTGATAAAGTCTCCTTCCTGAAGTGCCATTCCATTCACCTTGGATAGCAGATCGCATTGCGGTCCCCGGCACGTCTCTGCACCGGCCCGCTGCAAGCCTGCGTCTAGTTGTTCTAATTTATTTGGAAGGAGGTGTATTTATACTGTTTACCGCCCCGCTTCCGGGAGCGCATGACTGGCCCCATACAGGGCTGCTTCTTGTCTCTGCCGCCTCCCGGGCACGGTTGGACAGTATCATAGGCCTGGACTGGTATCACGGGATGCCCGGCAGGTGCTGGAGGCTCCGGTCCAAATATTGAAGTATGCCCGTGATAGAGGGGGATGGAGGATCATGGATGAGGTGCAGCGACGGGTGGGGGGGCGTCTCGTATGCCCCCTGCCCCCCTGAAGAGTTCTGCGGCAGAAGGGAGGAGCGTGAGCATCTTGGGGCTCTCCTCTCCCGTGCAGGAGGACAGGCTGTGATGATCTCCGGTCCGCCGGGGATCGGGAAGAGTTCGCTCTTGAACTGGCTTGCATACGAGGTGCAGGAGCGTCCCGGCGGCCTCCAGTCCCCAGTCCTTCGGGGAGAGGTCTTCGACCTTCCAGGAATGATCTTTTCTGTCTTTCGGGACCTCCTGAAAGACCTGCGGAGGCACGCTGCGACCGCAAGGTTTGGGGGGGATCTTGGTCTAGAGAGCATGAGGGAGGCGATCCGGTATGCCGGCGATGTACTTGAGAAGTACGTCGCCCCGGTGGAGCCGGTCGGCCTCCTTGCGAAGACCGGGGAAGAGATCATCGGCGTCTTCGCCGAGTCGCCCGAGGTCGGGTACGACCGGGTGCGCGAGGCTTTCCTCGAACTCCTCCAGGAGCTCGGAAGGGTGATGAGCGTGACCGGCCGTGTGGCTGCAGTCCTGCTCGATGATGTCCATCTTGCTTCAAGCCTTGATCGGCGCCTCCTTCTGGACATCATGCACGATCTCCCGCCGGGAATCTTTCTTGCCTTCACCTGCCGGGCAGAGGATGGGACGTGCCCCGGATACCCGACCATGCAGGAGGAGATCCGGAACCTCGGCTTTTCTACGATACGCCTCTCCGAAATGCGGGTTAGTGAGATCCAGGAGTTGGCACAGAGGAGGTTTAATCTCACCATTAACGAGGCCGCCGCCGGTCTCCTCGAGGAATCCGCCGGCAACCCGTTTGGCCTTATGGCCTGCTTTAACACACTGAATTACCGGGGGCTTGACCCAACCCTGGAAAAGATCGCAGATCTCCTCACCGGTAGTAGAGATCCGGCTGATCTTGCCTATAGCGGGCTCCCTGAGTCCTGGAAGGATTGGGCCAGGGAACTTTCTGTTTTAAACCCCCCGTTCCCGGTACCGGTTGTGGCCTGCATGCTCGGTCTTGAAGGTTCGAGCCTTGCCGACCGGCTGCGGGAGATCGGCATATTCCGGAGGCTTCCGGGTGGGGAGTACGCCTTCGCCCACCCACTCTTACAGGAGCACTGCAGGCGCGAGCTCCCAGACGATGCAAAGTCCGCGCTCAATGCCCGTGCAGCAGACTGCTTTGAGCGGTCCATGCACCGTCTTTCCGGCAGGCTGCACGCTCTTCTCTCGCTTGCCTGCCACTTCTTCCACGCGCAGGAGTACGAAAAAGCTGCAGACTTAAACCTCGAACTCGGGCTTCGGTTCTACCATCGTGAGGACTACGATACCGCTCTCGTGCTCACGGAACGGGCTATCACCGCTGCGGGATATCTTGGGGACGACGCCCTCCTCGCTGCTGCAGAGCAGCAGAGAGATCTGATTCGACAAAAGATCGCTAGCCCGGTCCGGGCCGTTCCATGAGGTTTTATCGCGGTTCCCGAGAGAGTGATCTAGCGCGACGAGTATGCTTGAAGTAGAAGCAAAATTTGCTGTTCCCGATCTCGAAAGCGTCAGGAACCGGCTTGTCCGGTTGGAAGCGCGGATGATTACCAGACAGAAGGAGCGTGACGTCTACTATAACGCTCCACACCGGGATTTTGGAGAGACCGACGAGGCGTTAAGGGTCAGGTATGATGATGCCGGATCTACCGTGACCTACAAGGGACCGAAAGTCCGGGTCGGGAGCGCGAAGGCCCGCGAGGAGTTCAACCTTGCGGTGGAGTCGGGGGAGACCCTTGAGGCGATCCTCTCCCGTCTCGGTTTCCGTCGGGCTGCTACGGTCTCAAAGGTGCGGGAGATCTATGAGATGGGCGATCTGACGGTGACGCTTGATGATGTCGACGATCTGGGGACATTCATCGAGATCGAGATCCTGACGGAAAGCGACAGAGATGATGCTGCCGCACGAATTGGGGCGACTGCAAAAGAATTGGGTGTAGACGGTCCACCAATCTACACCTCGTATCTGGAGATGCTGTTGTCTAAACAGTGATAAGATCGATATGAATATCTTTCGGCTCCGTCCCGAAGTGGATGAGAGCTCCATTACCTTCTGAAGCGGGCCCGGGGTTGACGATAGTGACGCCATCGACCTCGGTTATGCCCCGTGCCTCATGGATATGGCCGCAACAGATCAGGTCGAATTGGGGCATGTGCTTGCGTATGCTCTGGCTCCCGACGTGATTATCACCGACCAAGTCCAGCGCTTCATATGGTGGGGCGTGACAGATCAGGACGTTGTAAACGTTCTTATCCATATGGTTGACTATCCGGGTGAGTTTATCATCGATCTCTTCTTCCGTCAATTCAAACGGTGTGTCAAACGGGGTCTTGTTCGAACCTCCAAGACCCGCAAGCGTGATCTTGCCGAGAGCGATCCACGAGTCATGTAGACATACCGCATCCGAGCGCTCGAGCACATCGATGATCTCGCGGGGATCGCAGTTTCCGGGGATTGCAAAACACGGTACTTCGAAGTTGGAGAGCACCGAATCTACAGGCTCAAGTGGACCGAAATTGGTGATATCGCCTGCAATGATGACTGCATCGTAGTCGTAGCTGAGAAAAGCGTCAAGCTTTCCGTAGTTACCGTGCAGATCTGCTAAGAGTAGCACATCCGTCATGCACTATAGGTGAGAAGTGCGCCTAAAAAACCTTATCTCATGATCCATCCAGGAACCGGTTATTTTACCACCGAGCGCCAGTTTGCCGAGAACCTTCTCCGTCTCAGGGAGAAGGGGGCGAGGCTGTTCATTTGAGAGTGGGGTCCCGGGTAGCGGCATAAAATAGTGAATATGCGCTTTTCCTGCCCGGGTGACAAACCTTACGAGGTCGAGCGTAGCGCGCTGGTCATCGTCGCTCTCAAACGGCAGGCCAACGATGAAATCGACGATCGGGACGAGCCCATTCTCCCGGCAGAGTTCGACGGCACAAATAACGTCTTCGACGGTATGCCCCCGGTGCAGGCGACGGAGCACCGCATTGCTCCCCGATTGGGCTCCAAAGTGCAGGCGGGTGTTGGCGCAGTAGTCAAGGATGAGATCGATGGACTGCTGCGAGACAGACTCCGGGCGCACCTCACCGGGGAAGGTTCCAAAGTAGATCCGCCCATCGAGGCTCCGGAGGAGCCGCTCCACTCGATCAAGTCGGAGATGGACTCCATCAGAGCCGTAGGCAAAGGCGTTCGGGGTGACGAACCTGATGTCACGGTAACGTGAGGCATATCGGGCAATCTCGTCGATGGAGCGGTGGCGCATGCACCGTCCGAAGAGACGGGGTGTCTGGCAGTACCCGCAGGAGAACGGGCATCCCCGGGTGATCTCGATGAAGCCCTTGATCTGCGAGAAGGGCGGGTGAGCGTCGAGGAGGACGGTGTGGCGGGCCGGCGTATAGCCGGCGGCGGTGGCGACACCCGGGGGTGGATCCCTCCCCTCCTCGATTGCGGCAAGGAGAGCGGGAAGCGTGTACTCCCCCTCTCCGACGACGACGTAATCGGCATATTCTGCCACCTCCCGGTAGCATGCTGAAGGGTGGGGCCCCCCTGCGATGGTTATGCAGTCCGCCCCCGCGATCTCGTCACGGTAGAGGCGCTCGTTGATGGAGTTCAGGCTGTAGATGGTGACATCGTCGAGCGGTTCGTCGGTGATCTGGAGGTGGTAGCCGTCACTCTCGCATGCCGCGGAGAGGGCAGCGAGGGAGTTGTTTGCCTGGGGTATGGCTCGCCAGTTAACGATCATGGGTGTGCGAAAGGTTATCGTCTGCGGTCTTGTCCGGGGTTTGGGGCCGGCAGAAGCAGTCTTGATGCCGACTCACCCTCAAAGCCGGGAAACGTTCGGCTCTGGAGGGGCGTTCATGGAGAGGCGTTCAATGTATCATCTCTGTAAAGAACAAGATTAATCTGACGATGTCGACGAAGTATTAAGATATACATGAAGATCACCGATTTCATGCGGATCTTTTCGAGTGAACGCCGGATTGAGGTTCTTGATGCACTCATGCGGCAGGAAACCAAGGATGAGATTAAAAAGCATATACCCTCCTCAACCTACGCTTTCACGGTCAATTACCTCAAGAAAGTGGGGTTTGTCAGAGAAGCTGACGGTGAGGTTTCGCTGACTGATAGGGGATATGCCAACCTCGTCGTATTTGAGAGGTTCAAAGAGAGTATCAATACCCTCAGGTTACTCTATGAAGCCTTTCCGGACCATACCATCGCTTTCCCGGACGAGTTCGCTCTTCGCCTCAGTGAGATCCGGGATGCCGAGATTATCGTCTCTGAACCATCCGATATCTTAAAGCCTCACAGAGTTTTCATCAACAACCTGAGGAAAACCCGGGAGATCTACGGAGACTCACCGATTCTCTTCCCCGATTACCCTGAGTTCTTCAAGGGCCTGGCGGAGAGTCTCGAGACGATCTCTCTTGTGGTCACACAGGAAGTCCTTGATATTATCTCTACCTATCCGCTGGAAGATTACAGCAATCTTGAGGTGTATCTCATCCCAGAAACTCCCGGGATCGCTGCGACAGTCACAGATACATTCCTCTCGATCGGGTTCTTCTATAAGTCGGGAAGTTACGACTTCACGAGGGACCTCATTGCGACGTCCCCGGAAGCAATAAAGTTTGGAAGGGATCTCATCCAGCATTATAGGATGCAATCCCGCAGGATTATATAGCCTGCATAGAGGATCCATTCCCCATCGACGAGCGCGTTCCGAAACATCTCGAACCCATTACAGTAAGCAATGATGTAGATGGTGCTGTGGATCGAGCTGATGAGCAGAACGTCGATACCGGCGATGAAACCTGAGAAGTATGCACCGATGACTGTCATGTGAGTGATCAGGCTGAGTCCGAGCAGCAGGGCGGTGACCTGCGTCCGGGAGAGGACTGTCGGGATGGTCAGGATCCCCGCCATCTTATCTTTATCGATGTCGCGGACATCGTAGATGACGGTGTTGACAAAACTTTTGCAGAAGAAGAAGAGGCAAACCAACATGACCGGCAGGCTGATGGTACCGAGGAAGATCAGGATGCCGAGTGACCAGGTAAGAGCGACGATACAGTTTTTCACGCCTTTACCGCCTTTCAGCCGATATCCTCCGATGCCCTTTGTATAGAGGTATGCAACGAGGAACGGCACGACCAGGGCGGGGTTTGGGTAAAGGGCGAATGCTCCGATCGTCGCGAAGACTGCTGTTAGCAGGAGTGCTTTTTTGAACAGAGTTCCTCGTTTCTCATCCTCTTTATTCTCCACACCACGATCAAACGCATAGGCTGCGTAGGCAATGAACGCTGCGGCGACAAATTCAGTGAGCGGGACGTGGCTACCGAGGAATCCATATGCAAACTGTAGTTTCAGGGCTCCTGAAAGCGTAACCACAAGTATCGAGATGATTAGACTGTATGCTTGCATATTGTATACGATCGGAAAGAGGAAAATATTCCATTCTGATGGAGATTGTACAGTACTGTTGTATCAACTCAGCAACATTGTTATTTCTCAAAAATCGTGTAATACGTCAGTGAAATAACAAGAAAGCCATTTATATGGGTTATTTTCAAAGTATATCCTGGAAAGACTGATTATTATTCTTGGGCGGGAGTATGGAGCACAGGAGAACCGATGGGCAGAGACCGGAACAGGGGCCGGTAGTTGATGCTCATTTTTACCATGGCGGTTGTTGCCCTCATGCCGGCTCTCATTTTGCGACGTCCACCGGGGACCTCCTGACGCTGTTGGTTGGCTACCAGAAGGATGGAATTGTACTGATTGCCCCTGATCAGACAGTGATCTGGATGAATAGGGCTATCGAGGATCTCTTCGGGGTGAACAGATACGATACCGTCGGAATGAACGCCATTGAGTTTGTCTCCCGCTGTATCTCTCCAAATTTCCCTAACGGTGAGGATTTTAAGGCAGAATTTATCAGTGCCTGTTTCTTTTACGAAAAGATCCCGGAAAGACGATACTGCATATCCCGTAAATCGACCGATAATATCTGGGTGGAGTATTCAAGCATCGTGATCCCTGTAGGGCGGAACCGAGGTGCGCGCCTGGATATCTATCACATCACCAGCGGCTCCGATCGGTTGGAGGCGCGCCTTCAGGAGGCTCGCGATCTGTTTGAAACTCTGGTAGCTCTCTCGTCGGATCTGGTCATCTCTCTCAATTCAAGCCTCATCATAACATCAGTAAGCCCGTCGGTTGAGCGCTTTCTCGGGTACCGCCCCGAAGATCTCGCAGGAAAACACCTCTCTTTTTTGATGACCAGAGATTCTATTGCTGAATTCCAGAAGGTCTGCTTTCTGGAACGTGTCTCCCGAAACTCGGCAGGACGCTCCGATCCGATCGAAAAACCACGCACAATGGAGGCGCTCTTTATGAGCGTACAGGGGCTTCCTATTGCCATGAGTCTTGGTTTCTCGCCGATCAGCGACAGTATGGGCAACCTCGCCGGGATCATCGCGGTCGTACAGCAGAAGACCGATGACAGTCGGTGGCGGGAGATCTCTGCGCAACTCGATCAGAACATCGAGCACTTGGCTTGCCTTGGCGATCGTATCAGAAACCCGCTTGCCGTCATCGTCGGCCTTGCAGATCTGCAGGGCGGTGAGATCGCTGAAAAGATCGTTAAGCAGGCAGAGATCATTGATGGGGTTCTTAGGGAGTTGGACAGTGGATACGCCGCGTCGCTCAGCGCCAGGGAATTCCTGCGGAAACACCATCTGCGAGACGATCTCGATCTGGATGCCCCGCCTCGGACTGAGATCACGCGTCCCGTATCTGGTTTGGCCAAACAGGTGTCGCATCAATCCGGCTTATTCATGGATACGCATGCTCCCCTCGACTGACGTCCAAAGCATATGATTGAAGGGAGTAACCATAGCCCTTTGTCTATTGCATCTCTTCCCAGAAGAATGGGAGGACGCTCCATGTGGATGCCCTCTTGATCCCGATTTGCGCACGACCACTCAATGCACCCGCAGCCAGAGGTGGAGGTTGCGGTAACCGGCACCGATGAGACTGTTCTTTGGGATCTCTTCAGGGGGCGTCTCCTTGAAGAGAAGGAGTTCCAGCCTGTTTACATCCGGGTCCATGATCCGGAAGGAGTAGGGCTGCTCCACCGTCTGATTGTGCGGCACTGTGACGGAGAATCGGTCCAGAAGCGTTGCCGAGACGACTGTTGACCGGTTTGTCGCATTATTAAGCCTGCTCTCTATGGCATATGTCTCCACCGTGTAGGTGATGTCCTGGTACTCGTGGTTTCCAATACCGATGATGACCGTCTGGGGTGTCCCGGCCATGAATTCGGTTGGATAATCGGCAGCTCTCCCTTTTGGGCCAAGGATATAGAACTCGGTGTACTTCTCGCCTTCTTTTGGATTCACGACGATGAATACAGTCATCACAATGGCCGCAAGGAGAACCAACGTGAGGATGACAATCAGGGCCTGATTGAGCCGGGATATGGATCTGCTGGAGGACTTCTCCTCTATCGCCGCGGTATGTATTGAAGCGAAGAGCGATATGGCGGCTATGATGAGTGCGGCTACGGGTTGGATGGTGTATAAGGCAGGGAAACCTATGAGAAGGTCTATCGCGGCTTCCAGAGGCATTCAGTTAAACCATGATGAGCCATGCTATAAAAATCGTTCCCTGAGACGGGCCTTTGTCATATCTTTGCTACGACAGAAGGCGATCTATTCTAAAACTGGTTCAATCGTAATCAGCGTCTGCTGTTTCATATAATCTCATATCAAGCAATAGGTCTCCAGCTTATACCAGAAATAATCTTTATTTCACCCTAAGTTTTTTGAGTTTGTTCAGATATGATCGATGTCTATAAATACAACATAACGAAAGTACGGTTGAGTGCCAGATATGCCCCGGGAAGGCTGGAACAGAGAAGCTTCTAGCGGGCTCGAGGCGGCCATCGTCTTCATCGCAATCATTGTGATTGCGTCGATCTTTGCATACGTCGTACTCGGAGCAGGGATATTTGCATCGCAAAAGAGCCAGGAAGTCATGCATGCCGGCCTTATGGATGCAGGTTCCGCTCTCCGTCTGGGGGATGTGGTCATCGTCAAGATGGACAGCAGTCGGGATCTCGTTGAGCGCATTGTTTTCGATCTTGAGACCATGACCGATCTCGCTGCATTTGATATGGGGAGCATGACCTACACCATCGCCACAAAAGAGAAGATTGTCACGCTTCCTCCCGGCGATGTAACCCTAACGTGGCGGTATCCGAAAGATGGCGGACCTGTTCTGGAGGCAGGAGAGGTCGTTATGGTGGAACTGAGGAAGTTGGAGAGTGTGGGCATCGGACCGGGGGATACGTTCACCCTTGGTATAACTGCCGCGGAAGGGGCGACTGCCTCATTGACCAGAACAGTTCCCTCCGGGATTGGAAAGAATGCATATGTCGAGCTCTTCTGATGCGGTCGGCCCGCCGGATGCCGGGTTCACAGGGCTCGAGGCGGCGATCGTCCTGATCGCCTTTGTCGTGGTCGCTGCCGTCTTTGGCTACGTTGTTCTTACGATGGGTCTTCTCTTCTCAGGTGAGAGTCAGTCTACCATCCACCAGGGAATCCGACAGGCCGGTTCGGCCTGCATGGTCTCGGGAACCGTCTACGGTGTCAGCTCACCTCCCTATGACTACCTCAACTCCATCATCATCCCGATCAAACTCACCAGCGGCAGCGAACCGATCGATATGACCACGGTCTCTCTCCGATTGACCGGTCCTCATCACGTGGATCCAATCAGACAAAATATTCCTCTTCTTACCGATAGTCCCGAAGCGGGCTATTGGAGTATCCAGGATCGGTTCAATGATGACTCCGATCTTCTTCTTGAAGCTGGAGAGGAGTATGTGCTGCACATAAGGCTAAACAACAGACAAGACTGCGCTCCATATGGGACGTTCGCCATCGAGATCAAACCCGCGGGTCGGACGGCGCTCCGGGTTGAGAGGACTGTCCCGGGCAGTATCAGCGCCTTAACCAAACTGCCCTGAGGGGTTGATGCCCAGGAAATTCTGATGCCCGGTCACTCCGGCGATCCCGATGGCCCCCACGACTGCAAGCAGCAGGTAATCCCCCGGCCCCGCTCCGGCCATCAGGATGCTCCCTGCAATACCGGTCGCCCAGGCATAGAGGGAGGCTATGGTAAGGACCCCTAGGAGCGGGATGGAAGCACGGACGAGCATGCGGGCGATCCTGGAGAGGTCGGGTCGGAGGTTCCGGCAGGCGGCAAGGGCGATGCCTGCCGACGCGACGAGGAATATCCACTCCGAGAGGGAAGAGACCTCCGCGAGAATAGCGTTGCCGAAGTAGTCTGTGAACTCGTAGGGCTGATACGGGCCAAGGAGCGGGAAATACCAGGTTATGGCGTCTGTCCACATTGTATCGAGGATCTGGTGGATGAGTACGCCTGCCGCAACAGCGAGGACTGCAGGCGATCCTCGCTCTCTCTTGAAAATAATGCCTGCGATGAAGAGGAGTGCGAGGAAGAGGAGGCCATGCCCGAATATTCGCCCGTAGTTGAGCGAGTCCGCAAGAAGGATATGTCCCACCGGTTTGTCGATCAGGTCGGGGAGAAGGGCCCCAAGAGCAGCAAAACCGATGAGCCGCCGATCATTGAGGCGTATGGAGAGTGCGAGGCCCAGGATGAGACCCGCAAAGAGGTGGCAGGCGATGAACATTCTTCATGAGTTCGATGCTGGCTGATTAATAACTCTGCGGTTTTGGATGCCCGCAACCGATATGAGCGGCAAGAGCACACACTTTTTGATATACTCTGCAGGAAAACGCTATGGTCATGCTCGTTCGGCATGAACTCATCATCATATTCGCCTCTTTCTTAATCGGGAGTGCGGCGGGCTGGTGGATCCGGATGCAGTGGGGAGATGGCTTCATTGCCGTCGCAGCGACGCTTCTTGGGACCGTCATCGGCTATGGCATCATTATAACTCTTCTTCGGATGGTGGGCCATCCGGTCGAGTAGTCCGGTTAAAGGGGCACGCCTCTCTCAGACATTCGCGGTTGATATCACCAAACTCACACCGCACCTTCCCCTCCGACGGGAGGGCTACGCCGAACCGCTCGGAAAGGTTGGTGACCGCCGTCCGGATCGCAAGCCATGAGTCGCGTTTGCAGCACCGGGGACCGCCGTGCCGGGCGATCATCATCAGGCTGCGTGCGGTCATCTGGTTTGCGAGCGACCACTCCTGTTTCTTTAGGGGTGTTGACCCGGTGATCAGGCTTGCGAAGATACCGGTCCCGATCGCCGCGCCGCAGGCACCGTGAGTGCCGCAGAATCCTCCCTGGACCGTCCCGGCCCTCGCACGCGCCTGCCGGAGCAGTGCCCCCTTTCTCCCCGGCTCCCCCAGGTGGTTGCAGTATGCGGCGATGAGGCTTGCTGGCACGAGGAAGTGGTGCTCTGGCCCGTGCATCCTGATTGCCGGATGACGCATCAGGGTGCAGGCAATGGCAAGCGGGTCCTCGAGTGTTGTCGTGATGCAGAACTCCTCGATGAGATCGAGAGCCTCCAGGCTGTGACATCGATCGCAGACAAAGTGTCCCGCTTCGCAGGTCGCCGTGGTGCTCCAGGTCTTGCCGCAGACAGCACACGTCACATCCCGGGCTTCCTTGCTATACACGAGATCTCTTCCGCAGATCAGGCATCCGACCTTACGATCCATACCATAGGATGGGTCGCAGCATCCAATAAGCATAAAGCCGTGATCAGGGGACGGTGGATCGGCCCAGGGATCCGGAAGGGCGGTCGGAGCGAGTCCATGTGGTGCTTTCGGTCTCCCGGTACTCACGCACCTCTCCGTCCTCGATCGTGAGGACCCGGTCGGCGAGGGTCAGGAGTGAGGGGCGGTGGGAGATGAGGATCGTCGTCCGATCTCTGACCAGGATCTCGAGCGTCTGCCGGATCTGATCCTCGGTCTGCATATCGAGCGCCGATGTGGGTTCGTCGAGGAT
>NZ_LFRO01000018.1:0-12576 GCF_001512385.1 Methanoculleus sp. DTU007
GGATTTGAACCCCAGTCGTCGGCGTGAAAGGCCGACATGATTGGCCCCTACACTATAGCAGCGAGTGTGTGCACCAAAGTGCTATACAACTTCGGCGTCTGAAGATAAAAAAGTTATGCCAGGAGAATCCCCGGCCGCCCTGCGGCCCGGGGATCTCACTCGTAGATCGGGGTTCCTTCCTTCTGGGTGAGGGCTTTGTAGGCCGCCATCAGCTGGCGGGTGATCGGACCGGGCTTGCCGTTCCCGATGACCCGGCCGTCGATCTCGCGGATCGGGCCGACCTCGGCCGCGGTCCCCGTGACGAAGACCTCGTCGGCCGTATAGAGGTCGAAGTAGCCGAGGTTGCGCTCGATGATGGTAAGCCCCATCGACGTAGCGATCTCCAGCACGGCATTACGGGTGACGCCGCGCAGGTTGTTCAAGGTCGGCGGGGTGAGGAGGACGCCGTTCTTGACCAGGAATATGTTGTCCCCCGAGCCCTCGGCAATGTGGCCCTTGGTGTCGAAGAAGATCGCCTCGTCGACGCCGCGGTAGTTCGCCTCTATCTTTGCGAGGATGTTATTTAGGTAGTTGAGGCTCTTGACGTTCGGCGGCATCGACTCCGGGGGAGTGCGCCGGACCGAGACGCAGACGGCCCGCAGGCCCTTCTCGTAGAGGTCGCCGTACATTGCACCCCAGGTGACGGCGATGACGATGACGGTTGGCTTTGGGCATTTCCGGGGGTCAAGACCGAGATCGCCCTTGCCGCGGGTCACGATCGGGCGGATGTAGGCGTCTTTTAGGTTGTTCCGCCGGAGCGTCTCCTTGATGACCTCGGCCATCTCCTCCTTTGTGAGCGGGACGGCGAGATCGATCGTCTTTGCTGAGTCGTAGAGCCGTGCGAGATGCTCGTCAAGACGGAAGATCCTTCCGTTGTAGGCGCGTATCCCCTCAAAAACGCCGTCGCCGTAGAGGAGCCCGTGGTCAAAGACCGAGACCTTCGCCTCCTCCTCCGGGACGTATTTGCCGTCAAGGTAAATGATCATGGAAGTAGTGTGGTCTTGAGTTGCTTGTATCTTTTACGTTTCATGCCTTCGATATCGGTGTAGAATTCACGCCCCCCTCATTCCCGGCAGCAGTCCACAAAATGCGCGAGCATCTTTCGGCTCGTCACCGGGTGGAGGTGGGTGTAACTCCCGATAGTCCGGTCCCGGACCGCACCATCGAGCCCGTCGCGGATCCCGCTCCCCCGGGAGAGCTGGTAGGCGTAGCGGGTTCCCGGTGCGAGGTCGACGCTGCTGTAGTGAAACTCGTGGCCCTTGAACGCCGCCTCGCCCACGGGGCTCTCGGCCGCGCTCGTCCCCACGACGTAGCCGAGCATCCGGCGGGCCGGCATCCGGGTCTCCCCGGCAAAGACCCCGGCGAGGTCGTACGTCCTCTCCGTTTCGGCGTTCATGAACCCCGGAGCAAGGACCACCCGGTCGGTGAGGTAGATGAGCCCTCCGCACTCCGCGTAGATCGGCGTCCCGTTCCGTGAGACCTCGCGGACCTCCTCCCGCATCGTGGTGTTCGCCTCGAGCTCCGGGCCATAGAGTTCCGGGTAGCCGCCGCCGAAGATGTAGCCGTCGGCATCCGGCAGCGTGTCATGGATCGGGGAGAACGGGACCACCTCTGCACCGAACGCTGCAAGCAGGTCAAAGAGGTCGGCGTAGTAGAAGTTGAAGGCCTCATCGAGCGCGACGCCGATCCGGACGTCCGGGTCGCGGGGTATCGGATACAGATCGTCCCCATCCGGGACCGGCGTAACGTCCCGGGCGAGTCCAAGGAGCGCCTCTAGGTCGACGTGTTCGCCGATCATCCGTTTCACCGCCTCGATCCGGGCATGGAACTCCTCGTGCCCCTGCCCCTCAAGGTAGGGCACAAGGCCCAGGTGGCGCATCGCAAGTTCCATCTCCTCCCCCCGGGGGATAGTGCCGACGACCGGTATGCCGCAGTAGTGCTCGATCGCTCTGACTGCCTTCTCCTGATGGCGGGTCCCGGTGACGTTGTTCAAGATCACCCCCCGGATATCGACCTCCGGGTCGAAGGCCAGAAACCCCTTCACGATCGCCGCCGCGCTCCGGGTGATGCTCCGGGCGTTGATGACCAGAATGACTGGGAGATCGAGCTGCTTTGCAATGGCGGCGGTGCTCCCGAGGTCCGTGAGCGCCTCTGCGCCCTCAAAGAGCCCCCGCACCCCCTCGACGACGGCGATATCCGCTCCCCGGCACCCGTAGGCAAAGACCGCCCGGACCTCGTCCGGGCTCATGACGTAGCCGTCCAGGTTCCGGCAGGGCCGGCCCGTCACCCCGGTAAGGTAGGAGGGGTCGATGTAATCCATCCCGACCTTGAAGGTCTGGACGGTCCGGTCGGCCGAGAGGAGGGCCGAGAGCGCGAGCGTGATGCTTGTCTTCCCGCTCCCCGAGCGGTCGCCGGCGATAAGAAAGGACTTCATCGCATACTCCGAAGGACTGCCCCGAACTCACTCTCGACGATCTCGCGGACACCGAGGGTTTTAGGGTGTAAGTCGATCTCGACCATCACGTGCCGGTGGCCCATCTCCCGGAGCGGCTCCACCTGCCGGGGGCCGTTCGTGATCGAGAAGACCTCGATCCCGCGGGTGTACTCCGGTGGAACGGCGTGCGGGACCCCGACGAGGAGGGCGAAGTCGGGATCGAGCTCGCGGATCCGCTCCCCGATCGCGGGCCCGTTCGCCCCGTACTCATCGAGCGCACCAAGCAGTTCCGGGTCAACCCCCATCTCCCGCATCCCGGCAAGGATCCGGGCGGCGTCATCCCGGACCTTCGGGAGCCCCCTGTCCTCGAGGTTTGCCAGATACGTGACCGCGGCGTCCGGGCAGACCTCGTGGAGCGCAACGAGTTCGTCGGCAAACATATACGCGGTCTCTTTCTTCGCGTTCATCACCGCGACCCCGGTGGCGCCGGAGTCTGCGAGCTCGACAAGCCTTCTCGCCGCGACGTGCTTGAGGTCGCCGCGGGAAGGCTCGATGTAGGTCCTGGAGGCCGCTCCCCGCAGCCGCTCGACCTCGTTTGCTTTTGCAAGGAGATACCGCTGCCGCTCCAGTTCCTCGGCGCTGATCCAGCCTGCGTCAGCCGCAGGCTCGAGTGCCGCAAGAACGCCCTCGATGTTCTCCCGAAACCCTGCATGGATATCGACGGCGATCGTCGGGGTCTCAATTTTAGCGTCCTGGACCGCCGACTGGAGGTCTTCGCCGATGATCATCGCAACACACGTCCCGACGACCGCCATCCGCCGGGGGTGAAACGCCTCCTCGGCGTAGCGGAGCACCCGCACAAGCGGGTCGTGCCCGCCGAAGATGAACTCGTTATCGGCAAGCGACGTCGTCAGGACCCGCATGCCGTCCTCCTCGAGGAGCCGGGCGTGCTTGAACGAGCAGCCCGACGGGCCGTGGAGGACCGCCACGTCCACCCCCAGGTCGCGGGCGGTATAGAGCGCCGCGACGATTGAACTCGGTCTTGGTTGAATGTAGTCCATGTTTATCTCCACGTCTTGACTGCAAGGACGATCGCCGCTCCAGCCGGGGTGATGCTCCGGGCGGCGGCAAGCCCCTCCTCAAGCGTCGCCGCCGCGTGGCCCTCCCCGACATAGACGGTTGCAGCCGGCGCGACGGCCTCGACCGTCCGGCGGACCTCCTCGGCCGGGAACCCCTCGCAGATTGCTCGCGCCTCCTCGCCGATGACGAGCGTTAAGGGGGCGTTGCCCGAGAGGTTCCGGGCATAGCGGACGGCCTCAACGGTGGTCGCCATGTTCGTCCCGCTGTTTGCGTTATCGAGGACCAGGACCTCCCCTTCCCACCGGGCTGCCATCCGGCCGGGGAGGGCGGAAAAACCCCCGAGGGGCGAGGGATGGATCCCGAGGATGCAGGCCGTCGCCGCCGCGAGCGCTAGCGGGGTCTGGTAGCCGGGGAGCGTGCAGAGCGGGTTTGTAAACGTCCCGGTAACCCCGTTTCCGGAGTAGCGGCACGTTTCTTCTTCAAAGGATACGATATCCCCGGCCGCGATCCCGCCGGGAAGATCGATCCCCGGCGGGAGGACGACCGTCTGTGCCCGGGAAAGCAGCCGGCACTTCTCCGTTATCGCGCGCTTCTTTCCTGCCGCGATCGGGTAGTCTTCCGCCGAGGTCAGCACCGCCACGTCCCCGGCGGCGGTCACCCCGAGCGACTCTTCGGCGACCAGCCACCCGCCGATCCGCTCCGCCTCGCGGACCGCCGGGATCAGGGAGGCGGGGGTGATGCTCTTCCTCCAGAGCAGTTCGCGCTCAGGGTAGCGGTAGGTCCCGGTCGATGTGTGCAGAATGCCCGGGCCCGGGAGCAGCGCCGCGATGGCATGGGCCGTCGTGGTCTTCCCTCTCGCTCCGGTGATCTCGATGAAGGGGTGCGGGAGCCGGCCGCCCAGGATGCGCCGCACCATCTCGTGGTGCGGGACCGCTGGCCCGTGTTTACGTAAGATCGGGTGGTCGGGATCGAGGTGAACCGGCGCGGTGACGAGGTCGTAGGTGCGGACGAGCGCCTCGGAGGTGGGGATCCCGGTCTTTCCACGGTAGACATCCACTTCGTCCGTCTCGTGGCCGGCATCCCGGAGCGCCGCGGCGAGGTCTGCCCCGCCGTGGATGGTATCCAGCACCAGGACCCGCATATCCTCCCTTCAGGGTTGCAGGTTTGCGATCGCGTCGGCCGCGTTCTTCAGCATCAACTCCGCAAGCAGCGGGTCGCTGCCGATGGGATTGGCGTAGACGAGCGGGATCGTCTTTCCGTTGAGCTGGAACTCGCCTCTCCGTGAACCTTCCGGAAGGCCGAGGATCTCGGGGATGTCTTTATCGATGTGCACTCCTCTTGCGAGGAAGAGCGGGACGACGACGAGCATCTCGATATTCTCCTTTCGGAACGCTTCGAGCTGCTCCTCCACCGTCGGTGTGTTGATGCTCATGAATCCGGGCTTGACGATATACTCGTTGGTCTTCCTGGCGATGAGTTCCGCAGTCGTCTCGATCAGTTCCTTATTATATGGGAGCTTGCTGCCATGCCCCACCAGTAACATTCCTTTAATACCCATATGTTACAATGTAATACGATGCCCTATTAAAATAATTACCGATTGTTTTTAAGGGCCTGGTTCGAGATCTATGTGATGGCAAATTTCGAATTGGAGGTCGCCTCATGTATCAACCGATTTTTCGCTCAGCGGAAGATGCAGGGGTTTGCCTACCGGCTCAAGCAGAGTAAGTTCAATACCCAGTATGTTGACGTTCTCGTCGACTCCCTCGACCCCCGCTACTACCTGGCCATCGAGTGCAAGTCGATCTCCGGAAAGAAACTCTACTTCTCGAAGCACTTTCACCTCGATAAGAATAACGTCCATCAGGTCGACTCGATCACCGATTTCATCCGAAAGACCGGACGCAGGGGGTTTCTTGCCGTTGAGTTCAGGTTCGGGGCGGGAATACCTAAGGAGGCGTACCTCATGCCATGGGAGCAGGTCCTTGAGCGCTACCGGACCGCCCCAGGCATCTCAATCGAGGATTTCCGTCTCTGCTGTGCGCTCACCCGTTCCAATGGCGAGTATGAACTTGGGGCGGATACAAATCAATATCCTCTCTCACCACCAACGGATGGAGAAGCATGATGGAAGCATATGATCGTTTTGAGCTCCTCATAAACGATCGTGTCGTAAAAACACCGGTGGCAATCGCATCCATGGCAGGGATCGTGGATGCCGCCTATGTTCTTGAGCGGGCGGCTCATGTCGGGGTCGCCTTCATCGGCGGCTATTCCATCGACGCCCCCACCCTTGAGGCGAGCCGGAAGATGGCCGCAGAGGGCCGCAAAGAGTTTCTCTACGACGATCCCATTGAGGCGCTGGAGCAAGAGGTCAATGCCTTAAAGCAGAGCGATGTCGTTACCGGCCTCAACCTCCGCGGGAGCACGCCTGCCGCGTATGCCGAGGTCGCCGCTGCGTTTGAGGACCAGGTGGTCTACGAGATCGATGCGCACTGCCGGCAGCCCGCGATGCTTGAGGCGGGGTGCGGGGAGTACCTCCTCAAGAATCCGGCAAAGCTCGTCGAGATCATCCGTGCCCTAAAGGCGGAGGACGTGACGGTCTCGGTGAAGATGCGTGCCGGTGTTGCCAATGATGCCGATCTTGCCAGGACCGTCTGGAAAGCGGGAGCGGATATCCTTCATGTCGACCTGATGGACTTCGGGCACGTAAGGCTCCGCCAGATCCGCAACGCCTCCCCCCTGATGCTGATAGCAAACAACTCCATCAATACCTTCGACCGTGCGATGAACGCCTTCTCACACGGGGCTGATCTCGTTTCGCTTGCCAGGCAGTCCGACCCCTGGACGCTTGCCGGCCTCGATGCCGCTATCACCCGGTTCGCCGATGAGTGCGGGTGGTACAACGCCCCAAAACAGCTCTGCCGGGGCGGCGATATCCGGTCGCTAGCCTTCTGCTGCATGCCGGTGAAGGCCTGCCCGCTCATCCCTGCCCTCCAGAAGTTTGGGCTCTCACGGGAGGAGTACCTGAAACTCAAACAGGAGGCGGTCAAGGGGACTCCGCTCGACGGCGGTAAGACCACCTGCTTTGGGGGCCTCGCCTGGTGCTGCAAGATCAGCTCGCCCTGCATGTTCCGGAACATGACGCTTGAAAAGATCGATCTCTCTCCACGCGAGTACATGCGCTGCAAGCGCCGCCTCTCCGAACAGATCGTGCATAGGATATTCGAGGAAGAATCCGCCGATGAATCGAGCTGAACGTGCGCAGATGGCGATGATGCTCGAGGTCTGCGCCTATCCGAAACCCGGGAACGTGGACCGGTGCCACGACTATGAGGATACGCGTCTTGAACACTTTCTCGCCTCGACGATCCTCGCACGACCCGTCTTCGATGCGGCCGAGAGGGACGGCGGCCGGGTCGGAAGCCTGATCCGTGAGGCGGTCCGCCGGACGAACAATCATTCCGGAGGAAACACCCATTTTGGGGCGTTCATCCTCCTCGTTCCCCTCGTCCTCGGCGGGGATATCGAGGGAGCACGGAGGGTCGTTGCTGAAACCGATGTCGAGGACGCGGTCGATTTTTATGCGGCCTTCGGCCTCACGAGCGTTCGGATGGGAGAGAGCGACGACCTGGACGTGAACGACCCGGCCTCAATCGCCGCGATCCGGGAGCGGGGGATGACCCTTGCAGATATTATGGCCTACTCGGCGCCCCGGGATATGGTTGCCCGGGAGTGGACGAACGGATTTGCCCTGACACGCCGGTGTGCGGACCTGCTGCATGCGCACGGGTGCGGACGGAAGGCAATCGTGGATGCATTCCTCGACCTTCTTGCGACGGAGCCGGATACGTTTATCGCAAAGAAGCACGGGATGGAGGTTGCGGAGCGGACGATGCGGTGTGCGGCAGAGGTGCTTGAGAATAAGCGCGATCTCACTGCATTCGATGTGGAGTGCATCAGAGACGGCATAAATCCCGGCTCGATCGCCGATATCACGATTGCCGGGATCTACGTAGCCCTCGGGGAGGGGTGGCGGTGGGATTGCTGACCGAAGGGATCAACGAGGTGATCGCGACCACCGACGGCAACGCCGCCCCGATGGGGATCATCAATCGGAACGGAACGCTCCATATGGTCCTCTTCCGCGGGAGCCACACCGCCCGGAATGTCGTCCGCGACCGCTGGGTGGTGGCGAACTTCACCTTTGACCCCGTCATCTATGTCCGCACGGCGTTTGACGACCTCCCCGATGATGCCTTCGTCCGGGAGGAGGTCGACGGGATGACCGTCTGTCGGCTCCGCGATGCTGAGGCCTGGGCTGCATTTGCTGCGGACGTGGAGCGGTCGGGAGACGAGGCGATCACGGTCCGGCTCACTCCCCTCCGTGAAGAGGTGCTGGATCTCCAACTGCACCCGGTGAACCGGGGCTTTGCGAGCATCGTGGACGCGACGGTCCACGCCACCCGCTACGTCAAAAACCGCGACCCCTGGCTCGGAGAACTGATCGAGCACCACGCCGGCCTTGCGCGGAAGTGCGGGGGGCCCCGGGAATGGGAGGCGCTTGAACTCCTCAAGCGATATATCGCCGACCGGGCCGGTGAGTGAGGGAGTATAATACTCCTCCATCCGGTCAGAATGCGAGCAGGCGCTCGCATTGAGCACTTTTTCTATGATGTTTGAACTATAATAATCAATATATAGAATGATCTCCACGGAAGGCCCTTACAGGAAGGTGCCTGGTATGGCGAAGATCTTTGAGATACTCAAGAGCGATGGAAGATTCAGCCGGCTCATCGAGATTGTCCAGACCCTCGGTGAGGATGCGATGCTGCAGGGTGAGGGGCCGATGACGTTCTTTGCTCCGGTTGACTCGGCATGGGACGCGATCCCCGAGCCGAACAGGTCGATGATCTTAAACGACAAGCAGATGCTCTCGCATCTCATCGACTTCTTTACGATAGGGAACCATGCGTGTACTCTCGATAAACTGCTTGCAAAGAATGTCGTGGAGACTCTCGAAGGAAATCGCATCATGGTCCGAAAGACCGAGCGGGGCACGCAGGTTGATGAGGCTCTCGTGCTCGAGGGGGATATCAAGGCCGACAACGGCATCATCCACGCCCTTGATAGCGTTCCCTTTGTGACCCTCTCGCAGGCCTTTGAGGCTTACACGCCATCGGCAAGCGAGTGAACGAGAAACCCTTTTTTTGCCCGGCGTTTGTGCCTCTGTATCCGGGGTTGCGCTAGTTCGATGCCAAATTCAGCTCCATGCTGCCACAAGCGGGCATATCCAGTCTGGCCTCTCAACCAGTCGCATGCAGTCCCTGTCCGGTCGGGATTGTTGACGGAGAACTATTGACGTAATTATATATACTTCTACAAATGATCCCGCAGTCCATCTTGGGGGACAACCGATGAAGAGCATCTTTGAGACTGCCCGTGAGGACGACCGGCTGAGCACCTCGCTTCGGATAGTACAGGTCGGTGAGATGGTGCCCCTCCTGGACGAGGTTGGAGAGTATACTGCGTTCTTCCCGACGAACGAAGCATTCTCCAGATTTCCCGCAGAGGTGCTGCATGCGGTCATGGTCGACCGGGAGCGACTTACCAGCCTGATCAAGTACCATGTGGTCCAGGGTAAACTCACCGTACAGGAACTGGCTCAGATGGAGGCGATCCGGACTCTTCAGGGCGACCACCTGGAGATTGAGGGGGGTCCGGAGATGGTGAAGGTGAATGATGCTGCCATCATCCAGGCCAACGTCGACTGCACAAATGGGATGTACCATGTCATCGATCAGGTGCTCCTGCCCCGTGCAGTCGAGGCGCGGGTGACGCGGTGATACGGATATCACCCCGGTCTGCAGGCTCTCACGGGGATCGTGCGGGACCACCCGCAGTTTTATAACCTCGCCACCCCATCCCACGGCGGGAGCTGGTTTGCATGAAGAGTATCCTTGAAACTCTACGGGAATCGGGGTCGTTTACGATCTTCCTTGACCTCGTTCGAACAGCCGGTCTGGAAGGGAGGCTGAGCACCGAAGGTCCGTATACGCTCTTTGTCCCGAACGACGACGCGTTTGGGATGGTATCCCGGTCGGAGCTCGACGCCATCCGGGGAGATGCCGACCGGCTCATCGATGTCCTGAACTACCATATCGTCCCGGGAGTGCACTCCATGATAGATCTCCTCGGGATACGGACCCTGCGGTCGCTGGAGGGTGATGACCTGACCGTGGAGATCGCGCCGGAAGGAGTGTTGGTCAACAACGTCCCGGTTGTAGAGTCCGATGCCTGGTGTACGAACGGGATCTGCCACGCGATCTACACGTTGCTCCTTCCCCCGGTTGCGAGAACCGTGGCTGCATAGAGTGGATCCTGGATGAGCCGTGAGAATGTATAAATAATCCTGCATAGAGTGAGGGAACACCATGAAGAGCATCATCGAAACCCTGGAGGATTCCGGAAGCTTCACCGTGTTCCTTGAATTCGTCAGAATTGCAGGGATGGAGCCGATGCTTCGCGAGAGGGGGCCATTCACGGTCTTTGTCCCGACGGACGAGGCGTTTGCCCGGGTCCCGAAAGAGCGGATGGACGAACTGCGGCAGGACCCGGACAAACTTCTCCTGATCGTGAGTTACCATGTGGTTCCGGGGCAGTTTACCTCGGAGGATCTCAAGAGCCTTGCCGCCGTCAGGTCGAGTATCGGAACAGAGATCGTCCTCCGGTCGTCCGATCGGGGCATAACCGTCAACAGCGTTCCGATCGTCGAGAGCGATGCGTTCTGCACGAACGGGATCTGCCACGCCATCGCGTCGGCGCTCGTTCCGCCGGTGGTTGAGATCGTCCCGTCCTGACCCGGGCTCTTAGTGCTCTATCTTGGGAGGAACCGCCTATCCGAGCGGGCGATCTCGACGGCGGCAAGAGCGCTCTTTTCTTTGTCCTTGATCTCGAGCATGATATCCATATCTGTCGGTGCGGTCTCGCCGAGGAACTGCGCAAAGGCCGCTCCGTCCAGGCTTTCTGTATGCCTGCCCTTCCGGGCTTTGGGCATCTGGGTGCTGTAGTCGACCATCGGGATGCCGTCTTCTGGCCCCCAGGTTGCGCTGCACAGTTCAACCGCTTCGGTCACCGTCTCCCCGGAGGAGTTGACCTGATGATGTAGCGAGTCGAAGAGGACCGGTATCGCGGTCTCCTTGTGGATCGCGAGGCAGTCGGCCAGGGTGTAACGCGGGTCGTCGTTCTCGATGACCAACCGGCGGAGGATACTCTCGTCGAGACGGGCATACTCGCGGCAGAAGCGCTCCATCGAGGCCTTGCGGTCGCCGTAGATGCCGCCGACGTGAATCTGGATCTTCGCGGTCGCATCAAGGTGCAGGGCGTCGAGGACCGCGGCGTGGTAACGAAGTTCGGCAAGGCTTCTGTCGATGATCTCCGGATCTTTGGCGTTGATGATGACGAACTGGTCCGGGTGCATGGAGATCCGCATATCGTGCTCGCGGATGAACCGGCCGATCTCTGAGAACGTCTCAGAGAAGGTCTCCCGCCAGGGGGCGGTGCAGACCGGGTGCGATGCAAACGGGACGAGGTCGGAGGTGATCCGGAAGAAGAGGATATCCGATGCCAGGTTGAAGCGGAGGATCGCATCGAGGCAGCGGAGATTCTTGCTGAGGGTCTCTTCCAGCCGCTCGCGGGAGTACGAGGCGAGCCGGAACGTGCGCCCGGAGGAGCAGCCGATGCTCCTGTTGATGCACGGGTAGCCGATCTTCATACCCCGCGGGGTGGCGCCCTTCCGGCATCAACCTTCACCTGCAGGTGTAGGTCCCGTCGCTCTCGGCGACGAACCCCTCCTGGGCGAGGTCGGCGAGGATCCTTCTTACCCGACCGGGGTCTTCACCGGTTCGGGCGGCGGCCTCACCTTCCGTGACTGCACCCTCCTCGAGGACGAGGGCGAGCAGCCGGCCGCGGACCTGCCGGTCGGAGCCTTCGAACCGGCTCTGCCGGGAGTAGGATGCGCTCCGCCGGTTTGGGTTTGCCGTCCGTTTCTTTAGGACCGAACCGTAGTCCATTAACGCACTGTACCACTCGCGGGGGTTCTCCCGGTAGAGGGCCCGCTCCACGACCGGGAGGATCTCATCATCCCTGACTCCCTCTTTTTCGGGGAAGAAGAAGTGGATGAAGACCCGCCGGATGTTCGTCTCTATGTAGACGACCGGCATATTGAAGGCATACGCGCAGATGGCAGCCGCGGTCGCCTTCCCGATGCCGGGGAAGGTCGCGAGCGTCTCGACGTCCGCGGGGAGCCGGCCGCCGTACTCCTCGACGACGCGCTGCGCCGTCTTCTGGAGGGCGATTGCCCGGCGGTTGTAACCCATCCCCTGCCAGGCGAGGAGGATCTCGCTCTTTGGCGCGCGGGCGAGGCTTGCAAAGTCGGGAAACCGGTTGAGGAACTCGCGGTACTTCCCGGCGACCCGCTCGACCTGTGTCTGCTGGAGCATGATCTCGGAGACGAGGATCCGGTATGGGTCGGTGGTCCGCCGCCAGGGGAGATCGCGGCCGTGGTTGCGGTAGTGGGAGAGGATGAGGTCTTGAAAGAGGGCGATGGCCCTCTGGGTGATCCCGTGCGCCCGGGTCTCTTCGAGGATTCGCCGTTCGAGGTCGTTCTGGTCGGGGTCGAGGCTGCCGATCACGGTATCTGGTTTGTCGGACAGGGGGAAATAGGTTGGGCGGGGGGTGATCGGGATCAATGGGTCGGCTTTTTCATCGCTGTAGATGTCAGGGTGTGATGATGGATGGGGTACGATGAAGGGCCCTCTATACTACTTGACTGCCCATATACTGGACCGTGGGGGATATCGCCATAGGGGGGAGAGGTTACAGGGGAGGGGGGGCGAACCCCCTTCGCACCTAACGGTGCTCGAACTCAGGGCGTTCCGCCCTTCGTTCCTCGAAACTCTCCGAGTTTCTCAAGCTCGCTTCGCTCGCACTCCCCTGTCCCCACCCCCCAGTTGCGATGCCCC
>NZ_LFRO01000050.1:0-8883 GCF_001512385.1 Methanoculleus sp. DTU007
TCGCTCCTCGCACCTAACAGTGCTCCAGCTCCGGTTCTTCAAACCGTCGCTCCTCGCACCTATCGGTGCTCGCACTCCGATTCTTCGAATCATCGCGCTTTCAAAAGATATCTATGAGAGAAACGCCATAGCACCAATCAGACAACGTTTAGAGGGCCATGCATGACACCGGAGAGTATGCGCGAGTTTCTGGAGACCGGCATCATCGATGCCGGCAGGATGAAGGCAGTCGAGGGGAATGCCGTTGCGCTCGGGCTGCCGCCGCTTCTGATGATGGAGAGCGCCGGGCGGGCGACTGCGGATGCAGTCCTCTCCTACAAACCCTCCCGTGTCCTCGTCCTCTGCGGGAGGGGGAACAACGGCGGCGACGGGATGGTTGCGGCCCGCTACCTCCAGCACCTCGATGCAGTCGATGTCGTCTATCCCGACTGCGGTTCGATGACCGCCTCGACCACCACCCAACTCTCCCTCCTCCGGCACTGCTCCGTCTCCCTCCATCCTATCAGGTGCGCCGCCGATATCGATCGGCTCGCCCCGCTCTTTGACTCGGCCGATCTCATCGTCGATGCAATGCTCGGCACCGGGATATCCGGCGCGGTGCGGGAGCCGTTTGCAACCCTCGTCGCCCGGGCGAACGCGAGCGGCGCGCCCATCATTGCCGTCGACGTCCCTACCCCCGGGATCAGGGCGGCAAGGATCCTCTCGTTCCACCGGTCAAAAGTTGAGGGTGCGGACGTCGTGGATATCGGCATCCCGCTCGAGGCCGAGGTCTACACCGGTCCCGGCGATCTCACCTTCCTCCCGGCACGCGCGCCCGGGGCCCACAAGGGTGCCGGCGGCGAGGTCCTCGTCGTCGGAGGCGGCCCCTATCAGGGGGCGCCCTACATCGCCGCAATGGGAGCGCTCCGTGCCGGGGCGGATATCGTCCGGATCGCCTCGCCTGCGTATATCCCCATGCCGGACCTGATCTACGAGCGCCTGGAGGGGAGCGTGATCACAGCCGATCACCTGGAGACGATCCTCCCCCTCGTCGAGCGGGCCGATGTCGTCGTCTGCGGGATGGGGCTTGGCAAAGCGAGCCACGATGTCGTCCTCGCCATCGCGGAGGCGGCGAAGCGAGCGGTCTTCGATGCCGATGCGCTCGTCCGTCCCCTTCCGACGGCAAAGGAGACGATCTACACCCCGCATGGGGGCGAGTTCGCCCGGATGACGGGTACGGACCTCCCGTCGGATCTTATTGCGCGTGGCCGATGCGTGAAGGCCGCCGCGACGACGGGGACCATCCTGCTCAAAGGCCCGGTCGATATCATATCCGACGGGGTACGGGTCAGGTTCAACCGGACAGGGGCCCCCGCGATGACCGCCGGTGGGACGGGCGACCTGCTTGCCGGCATTACCGGGGCGCTCTTCTGTCAACTTCCCGCGTTCGAGGCGGCTTCGATTGCAGCCTACGTCTGCGGCAGGGCCGGGATGCGGGCCGCAGAGGAGCGGGGGAACGGACTGATCGCGACCGATATGCTCGAGTACATCCCGGACGAACTCTTCCGGGAGAGATCGCCAGAGTGACCTTTGATGAGACACCCTCTTTTATCCCCGAAAAAACAGAAGATCTCCTGATACCAATGAACGAGTCCGGCAAACAGAGCGAAAAGCCGATATTCACGCATATCGCGAACGATCGCGCGCAGATGGTGGATATCTCGGGAAAGTCCGAGGTTCCCCGGGAAGCGATCGCGAGCGGAAGGATTTACCTGCGGAGCGAGACACTCCGGGCCATCCGGGAGGGAACCGTGGTCAAGGGCAACGTGCTTGCGACCGCACGGGTGGCGGCCACCCTCGCGGTGAAGGATACCCCGCGTATCATCCCCATGTGCCACCCCATACCGCTCGCCGGGATCACCATCGACTTTACGGAGGGCGACGGTTACATCGAGGCGACCGCCCGCGTTAAGTCCTACGGGAGGACGGGCGTCGAGATGGAGGCCCTCACCGGAGTCTCGGTCGCTCTTCTCACCGTCTGGGATATGGTCAAATCCGCGGAGAAAGACGAGAACGGGCAGTACCCGGTCACCCGGATCGATGCCATCCGCGTTGTTGAGAAGCGCAAAGGGGTCTAGATCTCCCTGCGGGTGGGTGCCGGCGAAGAGAATCCTTTATCTATGCTCCCGTCAACCTGTTAAAGACCACGGGATACGTCCCGGAAAGGAATGTGGCGGAAACGCTGAACCTGAGGTGATAAAAGAATGGCAAAGTCAATGTATGCCTACGTTCGGGATGCTTGGAAGCAGCCTGATAGGTCCGAAGTGAAAGGCCTCCTCTGGGAGCGCCTCCAGAGATGGCGGCGCGAGGGGAGCGTCGTGCGCGTGGAGCACCCGACCCGGATCGACCGGGCCCGGTCGCTCGGCTACAAGGCCAAGCAGGGTGTCATCGTCGTGCGGGTCAAGGTCCGCCGTGGCGGCCGGAGGAAGTCGCGGTACGTCCGCGGTCGCAGGACTGCACGCATGGGTATGCGCCGGATGACCCCGGCAAAGAGCCTGCAGCGCATGGCCGAGGAGCGTGCATCCCGCAAGTTCCCGAACATGGAAGTCCTGAACTCCTACTGGGTTGGGCAAGACGGACGGGCAAAGTGGTTTGAAGTGATCCTGGTCGACGGTCACCACCCGTCAATCAAGAGCGACCGCAACCTCGCATGGATAGCCGACCCCGTTCACCGCGGACGGGCGGAGCGCGGCAAGACCTCTGCCGGCATGAAGGGGCGCGGAATGCGGAAGCGTGGTCGTGGAACCGAGAAGACCCGTCCAAGCATCCGTTCCCACGCGAACCGCGGGAAATAAATAACCCTTTTTTCTATACGGCCCGCGCACAATGAAGATCACAGACGCCAGTGTATGTCCCTATCCTGCCGGCGACTCGACCATCGGCCGCATGGCGCTCGAAGCGGCGGAGCTCGGGTTCGATAGCATCGTTGCCGTCGGGAATGTCAGAGACCGATTCAACGGACTGGAGGTTCTCCGGGGGGCCGTGATCAATGCCGCCTCTCAAAAAGAGGTTCTCAAGCAGGTCCGTGAGCCCGCTGTCCGGCAGGCAGACGTGGTCTTCGTCAACGCAGGGGAGATCGCCTTTAACCGGGCCATAGTCTCGGTCAAGGAAGTGAACGTCATCAGAAACATCCACACTACCCGGAAGAACGCCTTCGACCATGTTGCCGCACGGACGGCAGCAGAGCGGGGTGTTGCGGTGAATATCTCGATTGCTCCCATCATCCAGCTTCGCGGGGCAAAGCGCCAGATGGCGCTGCAGCGGTATGCAGACGTTCTCCTGCTGCAGCGCCGCTATGGCTTTCCGCTGACGATATCATCCGATGCACACTCGATCCTTGAGCAGCGGTCGGTCCGGGAGATCCGGGGTCTCTGTGCCCTTTTCGGAATGACCGGGTCGGAAGTGAGCGAGGCCCTCTCCTCCGTCGGCCGGATCATTGAACCGAAAGCGCCCGTGCGGGTGGTTGAATGAAACCGAGACCGCCGGCGATGCGGACGAAGTGGCGTTATATCCTTGCACGGATCGTTCCGTCTCGGGTGGCAGCGGACTCAAAGCAGGTCTACCTCTCGGTCATCGAGGCGGCGACAACCCTTCTTGGGGACGTAACTGTCGGTCTTGCACAACCGGCGGTGGTCTTCTGTGATGGGGGATACGTTATGATCCGATGCCGGCGGGGAACCGAGAGCGATATCGCTACGGCCCTTACAACGGTCACCATGATCGCCGATGAGAGAGTAGCACTCCGCACGGTCGCCACATCCGGGACCATTCGTGCATTGCGGCGCCGGATAAAACCTATCCAACTCCTCTCGGAGCCCGGGGAAGCAAAGGTCGGGGAAACGTATTTCATGGTATACCGCTACCCCCGTCAAAAGGTTGATTTGGTCGAAAAGGGTATTAAACATCAGAAGTCATTGTTTTTCACCGAAGCCGATTTGGAGGAACGATAATGCAACCACAATATCAGATGGGATACGACCGGGCGATCACGGTCTTCAGCCCGGACGGAAGGCTCTATCAGGTTGAGTATGCAAGAGAAGCGGTGAAACGGGGCACAACGGCCGTCGGGATCAAGTGCAGCGAAGGTGTTGTGCTGATCGTCGACAAGAGGGTTACGTCCCGTCTCCTCGAGCCGGTATCCATCGAGAAGATCTTCAAGATCGATGCGCATATCGGCGTGGCATCCTCCGGCCTCGTCGGTGATGCGCGTTCTCTTGTGGACAGAGCGCGGGTTGAGGCCCAGATCAACCGGGTCTCCTATAACGAGCCGATTGACGTTGAGATTCTTGCAAAGAAACTCTGCGACCACATGCAGACCTACACCCAGTTTGGCGGTGCACGCCCCTACGGGACTGCTCTCCTGATTGCAGGGATCAGCGACGGAGAGGCACGGCTGTTTGAGACCGACCCGAGCGGCACGCTCCTCGAGTACAAGGCGACCGGGATAGGTACGGGCCGCCCGGCGGTCATGAAGGTCTTTGAGGACGAGTACCAGGAAGATGCGGACTTTGCTGGCGCTATAAAACTTGGTATCAAGGCCCTGCATGCCGCGACAGAAGGCAAACTGGATGTGAGTGCCATCGAGATCGGTGTCGTTTCCATCGCGACCCGGATGTTCCGGAGGATGGAGAAGGAAGAGGTAAAGAGATACGTCGACCAGTTTGAAGAGTGAGTGCACCTTCTATGATACCCCTGGACCAGGCAGTTGTAGCGCGGCTTGAGAGCTACGGTGAGCGATTCGAGGTGCTTGTCGACCCTGACCAGGCCATGCGTATCCGGCAGGGAGAGAATGTTGATCTGGAGGATGTAATAGCAGCGGACTCCATCTTCTCAAACGCCGCCCATGCTGAACGCGCTTCTGATGAGGCTCTCCAGAAGGTCTTCAAGACGACCGAGTTTGAGCAGATTGCGCTCCGGATCATTCAGAAAGGCGAGATTCATCTCACCGCCGAGCAGCGCCGTCAACTCATTGCAGATAAACGCAACAGGATCATTACGTTCATATCGCGGAACGCCGTCAACCCGCAGACCGGCTACCCCCACCCCCCGCAGCGGATTGAACTTGCCATGGAGGAGGCGAGGGTGAACATCGACCCCTTCAAAGGGGTTGAAGAGCAGGTCAAGGAAGTGGTCAAGGCACTCCGCCCCATTCTCCCCATCCGATTTGAGGAACTCCGCATCGCAGTAAAGATCCCGGCGGATTATGCAGCGAGAGCCTATGGTGAACTCCAGAGTGCAGCGACCATCGAGCAGAACGAGTGGCAGAAGGATGGTTCCTGGATTGCTGTCGCGAGGATTCCGGCAGGCATTCAGGGGGAGTTCTACGACCTTATAAACAAGATCTCAAAGGGCTGCGCGGAGAGCCGGATTCTCGAGCGCATCTCGTGAGTAACTATATTAATTGACAGCGCAAAAAATTAGAGGACATACAAGAGGTACGCTAAATGGCAAACCGCAAACAGAGTGCCAAGGGCAGGGTAGTCGGAAGTTCCGGGCGTTTTGGCCCGCGGTATGGCCGGTTTATCCGGAAGAGAGTGACCCAGATCGAGCAGATCTCAAATGCGCGCCACGTCTGTCCCCGCTGTGACCGGGAAACGGTCCAGCGTGAGGGAACAGGG
The DNA here is from genome assembly GCF_001512385.1 of Methanoculleus sp. DTU007. Classification (NCBI taxonomy): domain Archaea; kingdom Methanobacteriati; phylum Methanobacteriota; class Methanomicrobia; order Methanomicrobiales; family Methanomicrobiaceae; genus Methanoculleus; species Methanoculleus sp. DTU007. Next base: position 5,658 of record NZ_LFRO01000050.1, read on the forward strand.
ATCTGGCTGTGCCGCAAGTGCGGGTTTAAGTTTGCCGGCGGCAGTTACGCTCCCGAGACTCCCGCGATGCGTGTTGCCGCGCGGAGCATTGAGCGTTCGCTGCAGAAGGAGGGCTAATCAGTCGTGGCTGCCTATAAGTGCGCTCGATGCAAACAGAAAGTAGAGATCGATATCAATATTCGCTGTCCCTACTGTGGATACCGTATCCTTTTCAAAGAGCGCGGCGCAGCAATAAAAGATCTGAAGGCTCGATGACGATCGTCACGACGTCACGCAAGCCCCTCCCTGAGGTGCGCACCCTCTCCAGGGATCTGGCGTTCGCGATCGGTGGGGAGTATGTCACCCGTGGCAAGGCGGGTATGGGTGACCTCTTCTCCCTTGACGATCGGGTTTTGATCGTCTCTCGATCGGGCCCCCTTTTTATCATCCAGATCTTCTCGAACGAAGAATTGGTCGGAGAGATTGCCATCCGGTCATTCACCGTCACGGAGCGGCCGGGTGCGATTGCCCGCGGGCTCTTTGTCTCGAACCGATCCGTGTTCGAGACCCTCAAGGACCACGTCAACGTTGTATTCGCTGCCGAGGTCCTTCCCGGAAACAGGATTGTCTTTGATGGTACGCAGCGGAAGCGCTACACGCTGGAGGTGGCCTCGTGAACCATCATACGGCCGTTTTTGCGTTCACGACCGAGGATGCCCGTGCCCTCTACCTCTCCGTCTGTCAGGAGATGGGCGACGTGGGAGACCGCTCGTCCGTCCACGTACGGCTTGAGGGCACCGATAGACTCATCCTTGAGGTGACTGCAAGCGATATACCTGCCCTCCGGGCGGCCCTGAATACCTGGCTTCGGCTGATCACTATAGCGATCGAGATGAGGGAGATCGTCGCCCCTCAAGAGTGATGACGGTGCCAGAAAACTCCCTTCCCTGAACCCTCACATTTTATGGGCTTCACGCCCCTATGATGTAGAGAAAGGGCATCGGGCCGGGGAGGCCTTCCGCCCGCATCCGAAATATTGTTACAGATCGCTATCCCATTCTGGGAGGGTTGATGAATATGGAAAATATCCCACCTAAGGTACAGAACCAGCTGGCAATGCTCCAGCAGATGCAGCAGCAGCTGCAGGCTGTGATCTCACAGAAAGCACAGTATGAACTGACGATCCGCGAAGCCCGGCGGGCGGTCGAGGATCTTGCCGATGTTCCCGAGGATGCGGCAGTATTTATGAACGTCGGCAGCGTCATGATGCAGAAGAGCCGGGAGCAGGTGCTCTCCTCCTTGAATGAACGCATCGAGACGCTCGAACTTCGGGTTAAGTCGCTTGAAAAACAGGAGAAGGCTCTTCAGGGCAGGTTTGAGCAGTTATCCTCACAGATCAGGGGAGCACTCGAAGGGAAGCAGCAGCCTTCCGGTCCTGCCTGAACCTGGAACTTTTGGTAAAATAGGGGAGCGGGTGCTCACTCCTCCCGCTCACGGTCGTTCTTCCGCGTCCGGCAAACGAGGTTGATCGCGTTGATCATCGCCTCGACCGATGCCAGAATGATGTCGTCGCTTGATGCGCTGGCATCAAAGACCCGACCCAGTTCATCCTCAACGGTGATGGTGACGTGGCCGAGTGCATCGGTGCCGCCGGAGATTGCCTCGATGTTGAACTCTTTTAGATGAACCGGGACAGGAATGATCCCGAGGATCGCCCGCACGGCCGCATCCACCGGCCCGTTGCCGACGCTTGAGAAGACGTGCTCCACCCCATTGACCGTCGCCTTGACGCTCGCTGTCGGGATGACGTGGTTCCCGGTCATGATAGCGACATCCTGGAGTTCCAGAGTCTTCTCGTTCGGCGCAAGGTGCATGACACTCTCCGCGATCTCGTAGAGGTCGGCATCCGTCACGCGCTTGCCTTTACCGGCAATCCCCTTCATCCGCAACACAATCTCATCGAGCTGTGCGTCCGTGGGCTCTATGTGCACCTCGGCGAGCATCTGCTTGACTGCGTGCCTCCCGGCGTGTTTGCCGAGTTTCAGCCTGCGCCGGTGACCGACCATCTCGGGGGTCATGATCCCGGGCTCGAACGTATCTGACCGGGCGATCACACCGTGGGAGTGGATCCCGCTCTCGTGGGCAAAGGCGTTCTCGCCGACGATCGGCTGCGTGGCGGGAATACTCATCCCCGCGTAGCGTGCAACAAGCCTTGAGGTCTCTACAAGGCTTGTTGTCCGGATCCCGGTATCGATCCCATAGATTGATGAGAGGACCATCACCGTCTGCGCGAGATCCGCGTTCCCGGCCCGCTCCCCGATGCCGTTCACCGTCACCTGGACCTGGGATGCGCCCGCCTCGACCGCCGCGACGGTGTTTGCCACCGCAAGCCCGAAGTCGTTGTGACAGTGGACGTCGATGGGGCAGTCCACCTCCTCTCTGATCCTGGTGATGAGGCGCTTCATGGCCGCCGGCGTGATCACGCCGACCGTATCGGGGACGTTGATGACCGTTGCCCCCGCATCCACCGCGACACGGAAGACCTCTATCAGGTAGTCCCAGTCTGTCCTCGTCGCGTCCATCGCCGAGAACATGCATTGGTCGAGATGGTCACGGACGTATGAGACGATCTCGCCGGTTGCATCGAGGACCTCCTCACGGGTCTTTTTGATGGTGTACTCGCGCTGGACGTCGGATGTCGGAATGAAGACATGGACCATATCGACGTCGCAGTCGATGCACGCATCCACATCGGCCCGGAGCGATCGCGCTAGACCGCAGATCTGTGACGTGAGCCCGAGTGCCTTGATGGATTTGACGATCTCGCGCTCGGCATCAGACGATGCGGGAAAGCCCGCTTCGATGGCGTGCACTCCGATCTTCGAGAGTTGCTCTGCAATACCGAGCTTCTCTTCGCGCGTGAATGAGATGCCCGGCGTTTGTTCACCGTCGCGCAGTGTGGTGTCGAAAACAGTGACGTTCTTTTTCGCACGGCTATCGGTGAAGAAGACAGTACGCTTCAGCGTACCTGGTTGCTTCAGCGTTTGTGGAGTTCATGATTATATCAGTTATTAGAACTAATATATGAATAATGCTCCTGGTTGTGCAGGACCGGCTGGCAAGTGGGCGAAAAATATAATAACTCATCACGACAACATTGTTAGAGCAGGGACCCGCCTTAACTCAGACTGGTAGAGTGCGCGGCTGTAGTATCTGTCTCTTATACACATCTCCGAGCCCACGAGAC
>NZ_LFRO01000050.1:8904-29200 GCF_001512385.1 Methanoculleus sp. DTU007
AGTGCCCAGGTAGTGTAGTGGCCTATCATGACGGCCTGTCACGCCGTCGACACGGATTCGAATTCCGTCCTGGGCGTCCAATTCTTTTATCTTCCTTTGCTATTTCGTGGACAGATCTTCAATCCTTATAGCGCATCGCTCTCAATCTCTTATCGCGGGGACCATCCGCGGATGTGACTTGCGATGACACGGATTGCGAATGAACAGGATCTGAAGATCCACATCTCCCGGCTCTCCGCTCCGGACAAAGATGTCCGGGCAGAAGCGATGCGCGGGCTCGTTGCGCTCGGGAGACCGGCAGTACCTGCCTGTATAGCCCTGCTGCAAGACGGCGACTGGAAGGTGCGCTACCGTGCCGCGGAAGCCCTTGGTCTGATCGGTGACGGTGAAGCGTATGCGCCTCTCATCGCCGCTCTCGCTGACGAAAAAGATCACGTCCGCTACATGGCGGCGAAAGGACTCGGGCTGCTTGGTGACCCGCGCGCGGTAGTGCATCTTGGGGCCATGCTCCGCGACGAGAATGAGTTTGTGCGACGGAGTGCCGCGGGTTCTCTTGGAGCGATCGGCGGCGAGGCGGCGATCGGGCTGCTGCGCGCGGCGATGAACGATGAGGTTAGCGACGGTGTCCGTGCGGCAATCCTTGCGGCGCTCCGCGATGCGGGACGTTTATCATAATGGAGGAGACAACCGGAATACCGTTGAGGTGATTTTTGGGGATGTTCCAGACTACAATCCAGGTTGAGACGCATGGGGAGGGGGAGATCGTCAACCTCACGCCCCGCGTACAGCAGGCGGTCGATGAGAGCGGTGTGCGGGAGGGGCTTGCGAACGTCTTCGTCGCAGGCTCGACCGCTGCCGTCACCACCATCGAGTACGAGCCCGGTGTGCTCTCCGACCTCCGCCGGGCGCTCTCGGTCATCGCCCCGGCTGACATACCATACGCTCACGACGCGGCGTGGGGCGATGGCAATGGGCGATCTCATGTCCGGGCAGCAATCGTCGGCCCCTCCCTCTCCGTCCCGGTAATCGGTGGCAGGCTTGCCTGCGGCACCTGGCAGCAGATCGTCTTGCTTGAGCTCGATGTGAGACAAAGCCGCAAACGTTCGGTCTATATCACTGTTCAAGGGTAACGACCGCAACGATTGGTGATAATTGAGGATTCCGGCAAGCAATCGAGGGTGCATACCGGGCAGGGGTACGGTGCCTGATTAACAACCCCGAATAGCAGCATTTTGCCGGAATCGTACAAAAGAATACGTAATTTAATCGAGAGGAACTGTTTCGAGCTGCGATACCAGTTCCCAGATCCGGGTTCTGGCGTGAACCGGCATGTTTGGATCGTTGCTGATCTCGTCGATCATGGAGATTGCGGTTGCGGCGCGGAGACCGATACTCCGGGACTCATCCTGAAGAACGGATTTTGTCTCATCTGCGACGCGCCGGATATTGCGCGGGATCGTGGAATCCTCGCTGATATTCTGCAGCATCTGGATGCAGATCCGTATTGTTTCGTCTGGACTTGCCATAAGAATTACCCCTTTATTATTAATGGCATCCAGACATATATAAGTTCATTAAGGGAGTTCAACGAAATGACGGCGGATAAGGCTGACGAAGTCATGGCTGAGTATCTCCTGAAAGGAGGAAAGATGCTCGCAAAATCCTGCAAGGTTTGCGGGTATCCCCTGTTTGAGTACAAAGGAGAGACGCAGTGTGTGATCTGTCCAGTTCTGGGCTCCAAAGCCCCTTCCACCGAGTCGGAGCCGGTTCGAGAGGTCCCTCCCGAGTTAGTGCAGGCACCGTCGCCCGCGCCGGCCGCGCCCGCGGCGAAGGACCGTGTCGTCGATGAACTGGAGCAGACGATCATCCATCTCTGCGAGCGAATCCGGGGTGAGCCGCGGGCCGACGAGTGCCTGACCCTGATGAAGGCGGTTGCGAAGGGTGCGGCGGCCCTCGCTGCGCTCGCTCAGCGGTAAGGCCTGCGGGCGAGATCCCATATCTTCTGGGCCGTCTTTTCTCCGATCCCGTGCACCGACGCCAGTTCGTCCGCGTCGGCATCTATGATCGCCTTGAGCGATCCAAAGTGCTCGAGGAGGAGTCGTGCGCTCCGGATTCCGACATTCGGGAACGCCGCGAGCACATACTCCTGCTCCTCACGGATCGACCGATAGGATTTCTTCGGGTGCACCTTCCGCTCTCCCCGCTCGCTCCCCTCCCGCTGTGCGAGGACGTAGAGCATCTCAGCGGTGTCGTCTGCATTCTTTGTGCGGAGCAGTGTGACACCCATATCAACCGTGATTGCGGCAAGCGTGCCCCGGATCGCGTTCGCGTGGATGTTGCGTACGCTATAGAGGTCATCCTCGCCCTCGATGATCAGGATCGGTCGCGGCACCGCGTCGGCCATGGCCCGGATCTGCCCGAAGAGATCCCGCTCGATGAGGGTGTCCATGAAGTCCTGTACGGTTTTACGCTCGACAAGAATGCGATCCCCGATTGCATAATCGCCGAACTCAAGGCGCTCGAGCGTTATTGATGCCCCAAGCTCATGCAGGTGCTCCGCAACCCGCGATGATGTCTCCCGGTCATCGATGGTGATTGCGGGGCCCATGGAAGTAAACTCCAGAACACTTGCCTGCTTGGTAACAGCCGGGATGGCTGCAGCCGGAGTGGAGCCGGGCAGAGGGTCCGGTGCGGCGCTCATGCTCTTGATCCCCTTCACCATCGCCCGCTCCCGGGTCTGGCTCACGTAGCGGAACGTCTCATCAGATGTACCCTTCGTCACCAGGACGATGATCGTGCCGCTGCCGCTCCTACCGGTCCGCCCTTTCCGCTGGATGCTCCGGATCTCTGAAGGGACAGCCTCATAAAAGATCACCATGTCCGTCGAGGGGACATCGAGCCCTTCCTCACCTACCGAGGTCGCAACCAGGCATTTGAACTCCCCTTTGCGGAATCTGGCAAGGCTTTCGATCTGCTCCTTCTGTGTGAGACCCCGCTCGGCATCACGGGAGGCCTGGCCGACAAACCGCTCGCAGGCGATCCCTCCTGCGGTGAGTGTATCGACGATGGTCTGGACGGTGTCGCGGTAGGTGGCAAAGACGATGATCCGGCTCTCGGGATGTGCCTCAAGCTGCGCCCGGACCAGTTCGCGGACGATCGCGACCTTGGGATGGAGTTCCTCCTTCCAGCCACTCGCGATCTCGACGAGGCGCTGGTAGGCCGGGTCGCCAACGAGGCGTTTGCTTGCCTTGCTCCCCGAACTCGAGGCTCCTTCCGCTCCAAGCCGGGCGAGATAGAGTTTGAGCGCCTCGCTGCCTTGCGTCTCGGCAAGCGAGATGGCGTGGCGAAGTTTCATGCACTCCGCGTGCAGGGATGCTGCGATGAACGCCGAGGGGTCCCGTGTCCGTATGCGCTGCTGGATCTGGGCATTGAGAACATTAAGCGCTTTGATTGAGAGTTTGTCCGGTTTTGGGACCTGGAAGTTGAGGTTTGCAAGCCGGGTGAGCCGGGACGCCACGAGTTCGCGGAGGGTGACGATCGCCGCCTGCAGTTCCTCAGGCAGGTAGACGTCGATGTACTGGATATCGCGCTCGTGGATGTAGGGGCGGACGTCCTCATCGGTCTCGACCCTAGTCTCGACCGCCTCGATGTGAAGATTCGTGCAGACCTCCTGCACCTTCGCCTGGTCGCCTCCGGGGGAAGCGGTCATTGCAAGCAGCAGTGGCTCCCTTGCCGTGGAACAGTAGTGCTCGGCGAGAAAGACGTAGGCGTAGTTTCCCACCGCCCGGTGGCACTCATCCACGATCAGCAGTACGACATCGGCAAGACTGTATCGTCCTGCAAGGCAGTCGTTCTTGATCACCTGCGGGGTGGCAAAGCAGACCCGGCAGGCTTCCCAGGCTCTGGTCCGCTCCTCTGGGGGTGTGTCCCCGGTGAACATGGCGAACTCGGACTCCAGGGGTTCGGAACCATCCTGGGCGAGGAGAAATTGCTTAAAAAAGCGGAGGTGCTGCTCGACCAGGGGTTTTGTGGGCGCGAGCATCAGCACCTTCCCCCGGTGGGAGTAGAGGCGGGATGCCGCGACGAGGAGCGCGACGGCCGTCTTCCCTAGACCGGTCGGGAGGACGACCATGGTGTTTGCATCAAGCGCGCGGAGCGCAATTGAGAGTTGGTATCGCCGCTCTTCGATACAATCTGGCCGGATCAGAGGGTGGGAGACGTAGTTCATACCCTGATTTCACGGAACGTGGTTGCACCGGTGATGAGTCCGGAGAGGATCTCCGGCAGCCGCTCGATAGGTACCCGGACCTGCTCCATGCTGTCGCGGTCTCTGACGGTCACAGTGTTGTCTTCAAGCGTATCGTAGTCGACGGTGACCGCAAACGGCGTCCCGATCTCATCCTGCCTCCGGTAGCGCCTCCCGATGGCTCCGGAATCGTCATACTGCGCAAGGATGCGGCACCGGGTGAGGCGCTCCGTGATCGTCTGCGCGATGGTATCGAGGCCGTCCCGGTTCATCAACGGGAGGACGGCGACCTGGACCGGTGCGATCGCCGGCGGGAAACGGAGGACTTTCCTGATCTCGCCCTCGACTTCCTCCTCGGCGTAACTGTGCTCCAGCGCAACGTAGATCATCCGGTCGATCCCGTATGACGGTTCAATGACATGAGGCATCACCTCTTCACCGCGGACCTCGACCTCTTCCTCGCGGACCTGGTAGAGATCGGCCGGGATGAAGAACTCCTCGCCATCGACGGTGACGCGTGCGCCGTCTTCACCCGGCTCAGATGATGCCAGGGCATCCGCGATTGCTTTTGCCTTACCCCGGTATTTTGGGCCGAGTACGCCCATATCGGCGACAATCCGCCTCTTTGTGACCCGCTTTGGCTCATCGTAGGGGATGAAGACCGTCATCGGGGTGCCTGAGTGCTTGGCGTGCGAGCGCAGGTCGTAGTTGGTGCGGTCGGCGATACCGACGATCTCCACCCACCCGAAGCGCTCGGAGTAGACCTCGGCGTCCCAGCAGTCGGTCGCATAGTGCGCTCGTTCGTCGGTCAGGTGCTGGCGGAACCGGAGCTTTGCCGGATCCACGCCAATGGAGGTGAGGATCTGGTGGGTCAGCGCGATGTAGTAGGCGACGTACTCGTTTGCGACAACTCCTTCGTCTACAGCAGCGCGCATCGTGCTTACGGCTGGTTCAAGGTTCTCGAGTTGCCGCGCGATGGTAAGGAGAGGCACCTTGTACTCTGCGTAGCGGTGGAAGGCAGGGTGGTTCTTCTCGTCCGGGTGGACGAAGATCTCGGCCTCCGCCTGGGAGAACTCCCGCAGCCGGAGCATGCCCTGGCGGGGGGAGATCTCGTTGCGGTAGGACTTCCCGATCTGGACGGCGCCGAAGGGTAGTTTGTCCCGATAGAAGCGCAGAAGTCGGGGGAAGTCGGTGAAGATGCCCTGGGCGGTCTCGGGGCGCAGGTAGCCTTTCCGCTGGGATCCGGGCCCGATGGTGGTCTCAAACATCAGATTGAATGCAAAGACACCCGCCTCTCCCAGGCGCTCTTTGCATGAGGGGCAGGGCAGTTCATAGATCGCCGCCTGGAGTGCCTCGGCGGAGAGGGTGCCGGCGTTCTCGATGCCGTTCTCCGCTGCGATGTGATCCGCACGCAGGTACTCGCCACAGTGCGGACACTGCACCATCTTATCGGCAAACTCTTTCACATGGCCGGATGCGACGAAGATTGCTTCGTTTCCGACGGTGGGGCACTCGATCTCGTAGTAACCTTCCTGGAAGACATAGAAGGATCGCCAGAGGTTCTCGATGTTCCTCTTTAGCATTGCTCCAAGCGGGCCGTAGTCGATGAAACCGGCGACGGACCCGTATATCTCGGATGACGGCCAGACAAAACCGCGTCTCCTGGCCACTTCCATGACTTTTTCGTAAATATCGCTTGTCTCGGCCATAGTCTTGCAGTATACTTCAGCGCCGGTGCTAATAAAGAGTCGTTCTCGTCTTTCCGGAGATCACGATTCTTTAAAAAACGGACAGGATAATATGGTATTATTTCCATGGTTGGGAAGATTCCTGGAAAGAGAGTCGCATCCTCGAAAATGATCTTTCTCATCCGGGAGACTATATGGTAACCTTTAAATGTTAGCGGTTGTAATGTAGGGAACGTTATCCCCCACACCATGGGGAATATTTATATACTGTTGGTTGTCATTGGATGACCTTCAGAACCAGACGGTGGAATACAGAACAGAGAGACACGGACATGGCAGGAGATACACGCAAGCAGCAGCTCCTTGAGCTGTTCACGTCCATCACGAACAAGAAGGCGATCGTTGAACCGATGAGGAAGGTTCACGGTACGCTCCGGGATCGCGATGCTGTTGAGCGCGAGATTGCCCTGATCATGCGGGAGATCCTCGATCAGGGGTACTTCAAGACCAAACTTGCCCCCCGGCAGCTCGCAAGACTCGTGGTTGCATACTACGACGGCAAGAACGATACGGAGATTGCGAGGGCGCTTGGTGATGAGAAACTGAGCAAGACCGTGGCGCGCGCGCGGGTTCGCCTCAAACTCTTCAGAGAACTCGACTTCAAGATGCCGTTTGATCAGAGTATGATGGCCGAACTTCTTGATTCGGGAAAGACCATGAAGGAGATCAGCGAGGAACTCAATGTGAGCCCCTCCACTCTTCGTGAGTACCGCCACGTCATCGAGCAGCAGAGGGATACAACCCTGGATCCTTACCTGGAACGGATCAGGGATGTGATGGAGGACCGTGACCTCTCTGAACAGATGACACGTGGTGTCACCGACGATGGCCTCTCCGAGGCGATCGATATCGCCGAAGCTATAGATATGGGGGAGTTCTAAACTCCCACTCCACCCTCTGTTGTCCCACTGAAGATTTTTAACCGCGTAGATCGATCTCTTCTCCATGAGGTTGACTTGGCTTGGCCACGCGTGTTTCTTGCTTGCCGGATCGCGGACTATTCTCATCGATCCCTTCATCCCGGATGGAATTCTCCCCACAAAGCCCGATATCGTTGCCGTGACGCATGCTCACGGGGATCACATGGGCATTGCGGTGCAACTTCAGAAGAAGACGGTCGCGGTCAACGAGGTCGCGAAGTACCTGGCGTCGAAGGGTGTTCCATCCGAGCCGATGAACATCGGCGGGAGCATCACCGTCGACGGTGTCCGGTTTACGATGACGCCTGCTCTTCACTCGTCATGGCTCGAGGATGAGGGCATGGGCTTTTACGGCGGCACAGCAGCCGGTTTTGTCATCACGATGGACGGTATCAGTGTCTATCATGCCGGCGACACGGCGCTCTTTTCGGATATGCAGCTCATCCGGGATCTCTACCGGCCAGATGTGGCGCTTCTCCCCGTAGGGGGGCGCTTCACCATGGGGCCTGAAGAGGCGATGATCGCCGCCCGGTACACCGGGGCGCGGCTGGTGATCCCGATGCACTACGATACGTTCCCCGTCATTCAGCAGGATCTTCAGGGCTTTAAGGAGGCCCTTGAACGGACAACGCCGATCAAGGTCCGGATCCTCAACCCGCGGGAGAGCATCGATCTCGGGCCGGAGATCTCCGGGGAGTGAGGGGGAGGCCTCCCTCGCACCCGGCAGTTTCTGCCGGTACTGCCTACCGCTCCTGGTATTCTCTCCACAAGCGGGGCAATCACCCCTCGTTATTTCCCCATTAACCTTCGTTATCTCCGGGCCCCGGTCGCCTGGCTCCGGACTCTGTCCTGTTTCTGTGGCATGCCTCCCCCAAACGCAACATGCCTCCACTGAGTCCTGCATAAGATATATGTGGTCTCAAACCCGGAGTGTGGCCAGGCTCACCAGGTACCGGTGAGATTCTCAGTACGAGGTGATAGGAATGGATGAGAAGATGTTTACCCCAGGCGGCATGGAACGTATGCAGGCCTTAAGCGACCGGGATAATGTTCCGTATCCCCGGGGAGACGGGATGGTCAAACTGGTGAACACGGGCTGGCTGGCCGACCACCTCAACGACAGCAACCTGACGATCCTGGATGTCCAGCCGGATGTGCACGACTACATCCAGGAACACATCCCCGGTGCAGTTTACCTGACCGAAGGGGTTCTGCGGGTCTCCAACCGTGGCTTCCCAACGACATACAGCCCGAACTCCTGTATCCAGGAAGCGTTCCGGCGCGCAGGTGTTGAAGCCGACTCTCCGGTAGTTGTTTACACCTCCAAAGGCGCGTTCTCCGGTCGGGGTGACGGGCTTGCGCAGACGATGATGGCCTATACCCTGGCAAAGTATGGGCATAACAAAGTATACCTCCTCGATGGTGGGCTTGATGCCTGGAAGAGCGAGGGTCTGGAACTCTCGCAGGACTACCCCACAGTTGAACCGTCCAACTTCACCGTTGAGGTCCGCGACGAGTACGCTATCGGATACGAGGAGTTCGTACGGATTAAGGACAACGAGGGTGTGGTTGTGCTCGACGCGCGCCCGGCAAAGTTCTATGAAGGACAGGGACCCTGGCGGGTCGCCGGGCATATCCCTGGCGCCATCAACCTGCCCTGGAGAAGCCTGATGACCGACGAGAACCCGATGCAGTTCAGATCGAACGCCGAACTCGATATCATTCTCGAAGAGCACGGCGTCGATCGGAACCAGACTGTCATCTGCACGTGCGGGACCGGCCGGGAGGCTACAAACGAGTTCGTTCTCTTGAAGTGGCTTTACCTCTACCCGAACGTCCGGATCTACGAGGGTTCGTTCACCGAATGGGTTAGCCGTCCGGGTAGTCCAGTCGTGGAAGGACCGGAATCACGAGAACGTAGAGCAGAGACGGCGCCCGCACGATAATCTGTGAACATCAGGGCAACCGGTCAAAACCATTATTTTTTACAATTTACTAATCGAAGAGTATAAATAAATCGAGTTCTCATACACTCTCAGAGAGATTTGGATCCACACTAGACACTTCCCCCCCTTGACGTCGTCTTTTTGTGTATCCTCTTCTCTCTAAACCGCATTTCTTAGCGCTTACTGCTTGACCGATATGTGAACTTCTACAACGCGCTGCACTCATAGGTTCTTGACGCATCTCGCGCCCCCCTGAATTGTCAGCACTCTCTCTACCGTTCGGTCGTGAAGCCGCTCCCTGTTTTAGATGCCCCGGTAAACGTTGCCATGCAGCAATTTACCCCGCTCGTACTGCCCTCTACACGGGCCACTCGATCTCTCTCGTGGTGCTGAAGTTGCTGCAAAGCCGTGCCGAATGTATATATCAACGCCTATCGACCTCATGAGCAGTCCCTGAAAATATCCGAAGAGCGTCATCAACTATACCGTCAGATAGGGTGATCCTTAATTCCCCCGAGGACGAACTCTTGATCAGTACACTCTCCTTCGCTGGCACATCATGGGCACCCTCATTCCGCTTATCGTCCTCATTGTCGTCTTCGTCCTGATCGCGGTCCGAAAAGTAGGCAACATCAACTTTCGCATCTGGCAGGTGATGCTCCTTGGCGCCGCGGCCGTCCTCGTTGCAGGAGCGATAACGCCAAAGGATGCGCTCGCATCCATCAATCTTGACGTGATGCTCTTCCTCTTCTTTATGTTCGTGATCGGGGAAGCGCTCGCGGCAAGCGGTTACCTCTACCACCTCTCTTATCATCTCTTTGCCCGAGCGGGATCGGTCCGCCACCTGGTCTTTCTCATCCTCATCGGCGGCGGTCTCCTCTCGGCGCTCCTGATGAACGATACCCTCGCGGTCGTCGGGACCCCCCTGATGCTTTACTTTGCTCGACGGCACGGGATATCCCCCAAACTTCTCCTGCTTTCGCTCGCGTTTGCGGTCACGACGGGAAGTGTTGCTAGCCCGATAGGAAACCCGCAGAATCTCCTCATCGCGCTCTCGGGCGGTATCGAGAACCCGTTCATCACGTTCCCGCTCTATCTGGCTCTCCCGACGGTGATCTCCCTTTTGCTTGCTTATTGGTTCCTCTGTCGGGCGTTTCCTGATGATCTCAACTCTGCCATCCCGCTCGTGCACCGAAAGGAGGAGATCCTCGACCCCGACCTTGCCTCCCTCGCTCGACTCTCCCTCATCCTACTCGTTCTCCTGATTGGAGCAAAGATTCTCGCGGCCGTGCTTTTCCCTGCCTTCGATATCGGGTTGACATGGATTGCAGTCATCGCAGCGCTTCCGATCCTTCTTGGCAGCAGGAGGCGATTTGAGATAGTCTATCGGATCGATTGGCCGACACTGGCCTTCTTCGCCGGCCTCTTCGTCCTTATGGCGAGTGTCTGGCAGTCGGGGGTCTTCCAGCCGCTCATCGAGGAGAGTCCTCTTGATATCACCGCTCCCCCGGTCATTCTCGCGATGGGCGTCATCGTCTCCCAGTTCGTGTCGAACGTTCCCTTCGTCGCCCTATCTCTTCCCGTCCTCTCACATCTAGGGGCATCCACGGCGGGCATGATGGCGCTTGCGGCCGGCAGCACGATCGCAGGGAACATGCTGATCCTCGGGGCGGCAAGCAACGTCATCATCATTCAGTGCGCGGAGAGAGAGGGTGAGACGCTGACATTCGGCGAATTCGCCCGGGTCGGTCTCCCGCTCACCATCGCCCAGGCGGCGGTCTACGCGCTCTTCCTCTCCTTCATTCCGGCATGAGGGTTGGGGTGGGTGGACTCCATAGACCCCGGCTCTGCTGCGAGATCCAGGTAGATCGAGCCGAACCTGACCGACGCGACGGCGGCCTGGTCGAAGGGCGGGGCGAAGACCTCGAGCACCTGCCCTCTACGGTGCACCTTTTCGACAATCGCAAGGGCAAGAACGAAGTTCTCCGGATCGTTGAAGGAGACCAACCGCCCCTTGATCTCGTGCGGGTTCTTCATGTCGGGGATCCTGCCCTGAAATCCGAGTCCGAGGAGCGAGATCCCCTGTGCCCTCCCTTCGGCAAAGTAGGCCGCGAAACACTCTTCACGGTAGCGTCGCCTCTCGATTGGACTCCGGGCGACGGCTGCAGGCGCCACGGGGATCCGGTGTATCGCCATTGCGGGGTCCCGGGAAAAGTTCGCAAGAATTCGTTCCAGTTCCCGTCCATGCTGGAGGGCGACGATGCGGGTCGGGCGGAGAAGGTCGATCATCTGAACCTGGAACTCGATCCCTGCTCCTCCATAGATGAGTCCGGGGGAGTCGATGATAGTGACATCGGTCGAGAGTTCGGCGGCTTTCTCGACAAGGCGCTTTGCTCCGGTCAGCATCTGAATGAAGTGACCGCCGGGGGAGGTTGAGCCGACAAACCGAAGATAGGACTGGCATGGTGGTTCCGGCGCGCCGTTGTAGATGACCATCCCTTCGGTCGTCGGGGGGCCTATCCGGGACTGCCCGGTGTCGCAGTCGACGTATGCTGTCTTCGTATGGATAGCAGCCCTCTCGACGAGGTAGTGGCAGAGAGTCGACTTGCCGCTGTCCGTCGCTCCGATGACATATACGCGCTCGGGGGTATCCGCCCGGAGAAGCGCCTCGGTGAGTTCCTCCCATTCTCTCCCGATGCTGATCATAGCAGGAGGATAGTGTGGCCCATAGATATAGAACGCTCTCGGGACATTATCCCGGTCCCTGCCGGGCCCCACCTCGTGACCCATGGCGTTGCAGGGGCATCGATGACGACCGGCGCATCAGGTGAAGATCCGTTGAGGGTAAAGGGAAGAACGTGGGCAGGAGCAGGTTTGTGATAAGAAGCGCGGCGAGGAGAGCGGCGAAGATCCGGCGGGATCTATTATGGTTCCGCATCTGCGGGCAACCCGACGGGCGCCGTTTGCCCTCAAAAATTGGGTTAGAGATTCTTTAAGGCGACAATATCGGTCACGCCGGTGAGCTTCCAGATATTTGAGCGCTCTTCGGAGGCGATCGACTCGAGCGGTTCTTCGGGCTTATGGCCGAGCGCGGCAAGGATATTCTTTGAGAGGCCATGCTTCTTGATCATATCTACGAACTTTTCCCTGATGATCTTCTTCTCGATCGCATCCTCAAGCTGCACCAGGTATCCTTGCATGGTTACGAAGGTGTAGCAGGAGAGATCGCTTGAATACTTCTCAATCTCCACGGAGACATACGGGTGCTGCTTGAAGAGGTTATTCTTTCTGCCGTACTTGGTCGCAAGGAAGTAGAGAAACTTTCCGTCGAAGACATACAGAAACGGGGCGATATAAGGGTATTTGGCACCCTGGAAAGCAATGCGGCTGATAAATCCTTCTTCGATGAGTTTATCGTACTCTTCTTTATCCATATTCGGGATCTTCACAATCTCCATCGGGCATCCTCCTATTCCGGTAACCTATGAGGGTTCATATAGGTTTCCACGGGAGGATTATACTTACCGGGTTGATTGAACAGGTGGGAGTTGCGGGCCCGGTCTTTGGTGTTTCCGGTTCCATTGCCTAGAATGCGGATAACCGGATGGTTTGAGCGGCGTTGTCTCGTTAACTGCCCCGGACTAGGGCAATCCTGATTGGCATGCGTTGATGCTGGATCTGAGATCTCCGGATGGCTGACGACGGCCTATATCGCAAATGATTTTGCGAGAGGGGTTATTTTTTTCAAAATTAAATATAATAATGTATATATAATCTAATCGTGAAAAAAGTGGGCATGAGCAAACACGATGCAAACGCTCTAATCCTCCTTGGAATTGCCGTATGCACCGGATCCCTCCTCATGGTGCCGGCCATTGCCAGTCCTGTGCAGGGGCTCACGGCGCTGGAATCGGGGGTGTTGCTCCAGTCTCCGCTCAACAATATTCTATCAGATGAAGCGAAATTGGACTCTCCCGATCTCGAGGGCGAAGGAGATACCCCTGAAACGCTCCAGCCCCCGGCTCTTGCCGAGACTCCTGACCCGCTTGATGATACGGAGCAGACGGAGCCTGCCGAACCGGAGTTCACCGGCCAGCCCGTTGATCCGACTCCCGCAACTGATGCGCCCATGAACGGCCCTGCGGATGACGAACGTCTGGCAGAGATCATAGACAGCACGAGCATCTCCCTGGTGAGACTCTCAATGAAGCATGCACACGCTCTCTACCTGAACGATACGGATGCTGCAGCAGAGGCAGCAGACGAACTGTACGCGCTCTCCAGCAGGGTGCTTGCGGAGGTTCAGATGCTTGAGGTCTCCCCTGACCGTGCGCCCGTCAGGGATGAGTTCGTCCGGTCACTCCTGGCCTACTCATCTGCGGGCAAGACACTTGCCAATGCAACGGATACCGGGACCGCGGAGTCTGTTCGGGCAGCCTTCAGGGATCTGGAGATCGCATCGGATGGCCTTGAGGTGGTCAGTCAACAGACCTTCGCTGTGCGGTCGGCGAGCACCGGTCTTTCCACGATGAGAACCGCCACCCTGGCAGCAGAGACGCCCGCCGCCTGGACCAGTTCGGCCGATCTGGTATCGGTCACGCCCCCGGAGGAGGTGCTGGCCCTTGGTGAGCGCTACACCTACGACGATCCTGCTGGCGAGAATATGATCTCGCTGATCGCGGAGTCCACCCGGGATGCATCGGCGTACGAGGAAGTCTCGGCCAACACGTCTCCGACGCGAATCGAGGCCGGTGATGGGCGCACGTTCCTCCTTGTTGCCCTAAAGTCAACAAACCTCGGGCATAAAGGCGACTCCGATCTCTATACCATTGAGACCCCAGGACGCGACGCGTTCACCCTTGAGGGTCAGGGATTGGCGTTCAAGCCTCTTGAGGTCCCGTCCTTCACATCCCTTGGTGAATCGTTCGACAGAAAGCTCCTTGAGCGCTACGAATCCCTGAAAGGTTACCTCTACTTCGATGTTCCTGCTGACTTTGACGTCACCAGCGCGACGCTTCGAGTGGATCTCGGGGATGCCGGCACTCCTGCTTGGGATCTCGGAAGAGATTTCGCAAAAGAGTCCGGCGGCGATGCGGTTTCTGTGTAACCGCATCACACTCTTTTTATCATTCAAGGGAGAGCAGTTCCACGTTCTGTGTTACCGTATCCAGCACTGCGATGGTTGGTCTCCCGGTCAGGTAGCCACAGACCTCCCCGGGGTTGACGACCAGTCTCCTCCCGAGGCTGCGTGCCCCGGCTTGATGGGTGTGGCCGTGGACCACAACGTCAAAAGCCCCCTGCCCGATAAGTGCCTGCAGGAGTTCTCGTTCATCGCCGTGCAGCAGCCCTATCGTCAATCCCCCGGCAGTGATCTCAGCAAATCTCCCTCTCAGACAGAGGTGCTCGTGCTCGGCAAACCGGGCGGCGAGGAGGTGATGGTCACCATCGTTGTTCCCAAGAACCCCGATCAGCGGAGATTGCAGATTCGCGAGCCGGGGGATGACGAATGGAGAAACATAGTCCCCGGCATGGAGTGTCAGGGATACCTGCTCCTCGTTCAGCCGCTTTACGGCTGCATCCACCATCTGGATGTTGTCGTGGGTGTCAGAGAGAATTCCGATGCGCATATTATGCACTCCTGGCTGCAGTCACGATATAACTGACTGTGTGCCCCGCGGATTCCACCTGCCGGACAATCAGAGGTGCGCTCCCACCCTCCTGCCATAGATATTCCAGCCGTTCTATCCTCTAATTTTCTCGATTCTTGCTGATTATCCGTTTTTCTCACCGTAAAAATTTTATTCAACCATTTTCTGATACTGAAATAGAACTCGCACTCCCGTGGATGATTCGAATTTTAGGCGCGGATCAGGCCCGATTCACCGGGAGGCGGAGATGATGATTTTGTGGAGTTGCAGTATGTGGGCGTATGTCAAGCGCTTTGATGGCAAAACAGAAGAGCGAGAGTTCCCTGCAGGGGTAAATATCGAGATCGGTGATATTCTTGAGGACGGCTCGGTCGTCATCGATGTTTCATACCCGGATGAGGCCGACGACTATACGGATTCATACGATCTCGATCCACTGGAGGCCTATGACGACTGAGATGGGAGTTCAAGCCCGATAGGGCGGTCCCCTCCCAAGTTATCGTCGAAACGGACCGGCAAAGCGGCGCATCGGTTGAACGTTTGCTCCTTCCATATCTCCAATGGCAAACGCGAACCTGGACCGGATGGTCGGAGGAAGGTCGCTTTCTGGTATCGATACAAATCCATATGTTGCGTAAAACTCAACGAGGTTCCGGACCGAGTGCATGTACAGGGTGTCATGCTGGCACGCCTCGACGAGCGCGTCCATCGCCCTTCGGGCATACCCTCTTCCCCGGAACCGGACCGGGGTGAAGACTCCGTCCACCTCGTAGCCGTCCGGGTGTCGGCGGCACCTGGCGACGGAGACGAGGGTGCCGTCCGCAAAGACCCCGAATATCCTATCAGTCTCCGGGTTGGCCTTTAACTGGTGGTAATCAATCCAGATCTCCTCGGCGAGGGGGAACTCTTCGCTCCGCAGTTCTCTGGTTTCAATCTTTAAGAGGATCGGGATTGCCAGAACCAATATCGGTGACTTTACGCATTCTACGACTGCGCTCGTGACGCTCCCGAGCGGTGCGCTTCCTGCTGCATCACGCTTTCCTATGCGCGGAATCACGACTACGGAGGCATCGATCTCGTCCGCTACGGCACAGATGATCTGCGCCGGATTTCCGGTCCGAATCATTGGGCGAATTTCATCTCCCGCTGGTGCAAGGTCTCTTCGCAGGAGATCCAGTCTTTCGGCTGCCTCCTGCTCCGTTTCCTGGCGCCCGGGCTCGATGACATGCAGGAGTACGGCAGTCCCGTCTCCGGCGTGATCTTTTAAGACAGAACGAACCTCCGGTGCCGTTGGTTCAAGATCAGTCGGCACCAGCAGGCGCCAAAAGAGCGGCGCCGGTCTCTTCCCACCCGATTGCGGCACGATCAGGACGTGTGTCCGTGCTTTCCTGAGTACGGTGGCTGCGACGTTTCCGGAGAGGAGGTTCCGAAGCAGGCCGGGGTCACGGACCCCCATTGCTATCAGGCCGGCTCCCATCTCATCGGCTGCCCGGAGTACTCTCTCCGCGACATCCGTTCCGTCGTCCTCTGCGATCGAGATTGCTGCCGTGATGCCCTGCTGCTGCACTCTCTCTTGCATCCGGTAAAGTTGGTCCTCGTCAGGCTGGGGTCCGTCCGATCGCCGGGCGTGGAGGAGGACGACCTCACGGACGCCCGGGATCTCACCGACCCGCTCCGCCATGAGCATCGAGGCGGCGGAGAGGTCTGTTGGGATGAGTACCTTTGTAAACATGGCTCATACCTCACACAATCCGGTAGCCGTCCGGCGGCACGTGGATCACGAATCGTGCCCCCTCACCAGGCGTTCCGGTCTCCTGGATTGTCATGCCGGTGATGGCAAGGATCTCCCGGACAAGGAAGAGCCCCAGTCCGCCATCGGTTCCAAAGCCGTACGCAAATATCTTCTCCTTATCCGCTTCAGGAATTCCCACCCCGTCGTCCTCGATGTAGATAGAGAGACCATCCTCCTGGATCTGGTAGGTGATGACGATCTGCGATACGGTCTTGCCGTGGCGGAAGGCATTCTCGATCAGGTTGGAGAAGACCTGATCGAGCTTGGGGTCGGCGAAGATTTCGAGCCGCTCCACCCAGGAGCGGACCGAGATCCCGGGAAGGAGCAGGCATGAGACCACCTCCCGGATAACCCTCTGCAGCGGCTGCCACTCCGGCGGCCGGAGACCGAGGTCCTGGTAGTCGCGGGTGATCTCAGCGCGGCGCTGCACGAGCCGGGCATCCTCTTCCAGGCTGTTTATGTACTGGCGAACGGCGGGGTCGTCGAACTGCCGTGTTCCCTCGGCTATCCGCGAAAGAAGCCCAAAGACCGCTGCCATTAGATCGTTCCGGGTGAGGCGCCCAAGCATGTTCAGCCTGGCGTTCGCCTCACGAAGTGCATCCTCGGCGTTCTTCCGGGCGGTGATGTCGATGAGCGTGAGGACAAACCGTCCTCCCGGGAGCCTGCCGCCCGATACAAGCGCCCGAACTGCAGACCCGTCGATGCGGCGGAGGGTTGTCTCATACCCGTATGCAGCCCCATCCCTGCGGATCTTTGCTACAAACTCGTCCCAGGTCTCGGGATCGTCGATGAACCGGGTGATGGGCTCTCTAATCAGGCCGCGGATCGTGGAGCCGAGGAGGGTTGCTCCCACGTAGTTGACCTCCTCGATGCGCGTTCCGTCGTCCGGCGCGATGATGAGTGTTCCTGCCTCTGAGTTGTCGAATATCCCGCGGTAGCGCTCCTCCTGCTCCCGGAGCCGGAATGAGAGGAGTGATACGACGGCACCGATAGCTACGTAAACTGCGGCTCGCGCAACAACCGAGACGATCTGCTCGGCTCCCCCCTCAAAGATGAGCAGGGCCGTTGCAAGATAACCCAGGCTCAGAGCAATCGAGAAGACGACGCCGTGTCGGGGATACCAGTATGCGGCAAGCACGATCGGGATATACATCAGGTGCGGGAAGATGGTCGTGATTCCGGCGGAAAGCCCGACGATGTTCGCGGCAAAAGCGATGATGGTCGCTATCGCAAGCAGGAGGAGCCGGGTATCCCGGTCATTCCTCCCCGCGAACTGGCGCAGTTGAATATTCAGGGTATCCGCCTCCTGTTGTCGATTTGGAGTGTAGGCGGCTTACCAATGGTCAGGAGAGGAGATACTTCTCTATAATACGCTCTCTGCATGATCCCTACTAGGCGCTTTGGTCTTGGGTGCTTAAAATAACTCTGATCGCAAGATCGGTCCGCCTGGTCCGGCATATCCCGCGTCTCTCTATCCCGCGTGGCACTGGGTTATGAAAAGGCATATGCACACCGTTCTGCCATTACTCTTCTGGGAAACCATGAAGATCTCACTCCTCCAGGTGAACACGGTTGTCGGCGATCTGACCGGCAACGCCGACCGGATAGCGGCTGGTGTCAGGGAGGCGTCCCGGTACCGGCCTGACCTGATCGTGGCACCGGAGCTCTCTCTGATCGGCTGCCCGCCCCATGACCTGCTCCTCCAGACCGGATTTGTTAAAAAGAGCCTTGCAGTTCTTGAAGATCTGGCCGCCGATCTTTCAGGCGCGCCACCGGTGCTTCTTGGTTTTGCGGAGCCAAACCTCTCCGGGACCGGCCGGCCGCTCTTCAATGCCGCAGCCCTCCTTCGGGATGGGGAGGTGAGGGAGACGTTTCGAAAGACCCGGCTCTCCCGAAATATTCCCGATGAGGAGCGATACTTTGAGCCGTGGACCGGTACCCCTCAGGTTCTTCGTATTGGCCGGCGAGCGATCGGCGTCTCAATCGGGGACGAGATCTGGCGCGGCGGCCCGATGCCGGAGGTGATCGTGAATCTCTCCGCGTCGCCTTTTGTTGCAGGCGCACAGAGTCTGCGGGAAGAGTCCCTCTCCCGGATCGCGAAGAGTCACCGGGTGGTAATCGCCAGAGTTAACCTTGTCGGAGGCAATGACGATCTCGTCTTTGACGGTCGGAGTTCTGCCTTCTCTGCTGATGGTACGATGGTTGCCCGCGGTGCAGCCTTTGCTGAGGATCTCGTGAACGTCGACCTTGCTCTCCCCTCCCTGCAGGCAGTCGCTCCCGACGACGTGGAGCCCGAATCGGAGATCTGGCGGGCACTGGTCCTCGGCACCCGGGATTACGTCCATAAGTGCGGTTTTACATCGGTCCACCTCGGTCTCTCCGGCGGGATTGACTCGTCGCTCGTAGCAGCAATCGCCGTCGAGGCACTCGGTCCGGAGAACGTCCTCGGGGTGCTCCTCCCCTCCCCCTACACCTCCGCCGAGAGCATCGAAGACGCCCGTGAACTTGCAGAGAACCTTGGCATCAGAGTGGAGTGCGTCCCAATCAGCCAGATAATGAAGGCATTTGACGGTGCTCTTTCTGATCTCTTTGCCGGCATGCGCCGCGACGCCACCGAGGAGAACCTTCAGGCCAGGATCCGGGGGACCGTCCTGATGGCCCTCTCGAACAAGTTCGGCTCCATGCTCCTCTCCACCGGGAACAAGTCCGAGGCTGCGGTCGGCTACTGCACCCTCTACGGCGACACGGCGGGAGGTCTCTCTGTGATCGGCGATCTCCCGAAGTGCATGGTCTACCGGATCTGCCGGTGGCTGAACCGAAAGCATCCCGTCATCCCCGAACGGGTGCTCGAGAAGCCCCCCTCCGCGGAGCTCAGGCCCGGCCAGACCGATCTTGAGACCCTCCTTCCATATGACCTCCTCGACGCCATCCTCTACCGCTACGTTGACTGCTCTGAGTCGCCGGAGGAGATCATCGCTGCCGGCTACCCGGCGGAAAACGTCTATCGGGTCATCCAGATGGTTCATTCGGCGGAGTTCAAGCGTCGGCAGGCCGCACCAGGGCTCAAAGTGAGTGGGAGATCCTTTGGTGTCGATTGGCATATGCCGATCGCCGCTAAACCCTGGTGGCGCTGATGATGGCACACCTTGCCGACGACCTGCTTGCGATCTATGGCGCCCTCCGTGGAGCATTCGGCCACCAGCACTGGTGGCCGGCAGAGACGGCGTTTGAAGCGATGATCGGTGCAATCCTTGCCCAGAATGTCTCCTGGAAGAACGCGGCAAAGGCCGTCCGCAACCTGGAGGATGCCGGGATGCTCGATCCGGAACTGCTTGCCGCCGCCGATACGGCAGAGATTGCCCGGCTGATCGTCCCGTCCCGGTTCTACAACCAGAAGGCCGAGCGGGTCCGCGAGTTTGCCCGGGTCTATGTTGCTGAGTTTGGGGCTGATCCAGTAGCAATGGCGGCCGCAGAGACCGGAGCCCTGCGCAGGCGCCTGCTCTCGATAAAGGGGCTTGGAAAGGAGACGGTGGACTCGATCCTCTTGTATGCCTGCAGTAAGCCTATCTTCGTTGTCGATGCCTACACCCGCCGGATCTTCTCGCGCTACGGTCTTTTGCCGGCGGGAGCGTCGTACGATCTGATGCAGCGCTTCTTTATGGAGAATCTCGCTCCGGATGTGGAACTCTTCAACGATTACCACGCCCAGATCGTTTTCCTGGGAAACAACATCTGCAAAAAGTCGCCGCTCTGCGCTCGCTGCCCCATCCAGGAGGTCCACGAATCCCTTTGGTGTGCTGAAGGGATGGGAGCGAAAGATTGGAATTCTGGGGGAGATTGACTGGACACCCTATCTTCGATCCCCCAGGAGTTCTTCTGAACCTAATTCAAAGGGTGGATCCAGGTGACGATTCTCGATTCCGGTCTGTGGGTGCTGTGCTCCTGCTGATGCGGGACAGATTACCCTGGATCACCCTGAGAAACAAAGCAATCATT